>NZ_JBEYXJ010000015.1:0-114479 GCF_040645015.1 Streptomyces sp. NPDC046881
GCCCGGGCTCGCGTGAGCGGCCCGGGCGCCGGTGTGCTGGTCGTGTCCCGGTCAGGGGCGCGGGGTCGCCGCCCTGTCCAGCATGTCCCGCGCCACGGGGAGGACTTCGGCGCGGTCCTCGGGCACCACACCGATGCGGGTGCGGCGGTCCAGGAGGTCTGACTCGTCCAGGGCGCCCTCGTGGTGGACGGCCCACAGGAGTTCGGCGCGGGTGACGGGATGGCCGGGGAGCACCGGCTCGGCCAGGGCGGGGTCCTGCACGGCGAGGGCGTGGACCGCGACGGCCTCGGTGCCGTAGCGGCGGACCAGGCGGCGGGGTACGGGCAGCGCGCGCAGCCGTTCGGGGGCGGCGGCGCCGACCAGCGGCAGCGCGGCGGTGGGGGAGGGGGCCGTGCGCAGGCCCCGGGTCGCGGCGGCGGCGTCCACGGCGTCCTGTGCCATCCGCCGGTAGGTGGTGAGCTTGCCGCCGACCACGGTGGTGACACCGTCGGGGGAGGTCAGTACGGCGTGCCGGCGGGAGATGTCGGAGGTGCGGTCGGGTGAGCCGCCCGCGGACGTGTCGAGCAGCGGGCGCAGTCCCGCGAAGGCGCCGACCACCTCGTCCCGGCCGACCGGCGCGTCCAGGGCCGAGCCCAGCACGTCCAGCAGGAAGCCGATGTCGGTCTCGGGCACCTCCGGCACGTCCGGTATCCCGCCCTCGACCGGCTCGTCGGTGAGGCCCACGTAGACCCGGCCGTCCCCCTGCGGCAGGACCAGCACGAAGCGGTTGGTCTCCCCGGGGATCGGGATGTGCAGGCCGGCCGGCAGGGTGCCGAGCCGCTCCGAGCGCAGGACCAGGTGGGTGCCGCGGGACGGCCGGATCCGGATGCCGTCGGCGAGGGTGCCCGCCCACACCCCGGTGGCGTTGATCACGGCGCGCGCCCTGATCTCGCCCTCCTCACCGGTGAGTTCGTCCCGGACGCGGGCGCCCGTCCCGGTCAGCCGCAGCGCGCGCACCCGGGTCAGCACCCGGGCGCCGTGCGCGGCGGCCGTCCTGGCCAGGGCCGTCACCAGACGGGCGTCGTCGGTCACCTTGCCGTCCCAGGACAGCAGTCCGCCGCGCAGCCCGGCCGCGCGGACCGAGGGTGCCAGGTGCCGGGCCTCCGTCGCGGACAGCCGGCGCGGAGCGGGCAGGACCTGGCGCGGGGTCCGGGCGGCCAGCCGCAGCATGTCCCCGGCCCGGAACCCGGCCCATGCCAGCGAGGCCTGGGACCGGGACACCAGCGGGGTCAGCGGCAGCACGAACGGCTGGGCGGCCACCAGGTGCGGGGCCGTCCGGGTCATCAGCACCCCGCGTTCGACCGCGCTCTCGTGGGCGACGTCGAACTGCGCGGAGGCCAGATAGCGCAGCCCGCCGTGGATGAGCTTCGAACTCCAGCGGGAGGTGCCGAAGGCCAGGTCGTGGCTGTCCACCGCGACGACGTCCAGTCCGCGGGCGGCCGCGTCCAGCGCGACTCCGGCCCCGGTGGCGCCGAGCCCGACGACCAGGACGTCGACCGTCCGGCCGTCGGCGGCCTCGGCCAGTTCCCGGTGGCGCCGGTGTGCGCTCAGGGACGAGCCGGGCGCGGCCTCGGTGTGGCTCATGGCGTCAGGGTCCTCTCCAGGAGGGTGCGCAGCTCACCGAGGAACGCGGCGGAGTCCAGTTCCGGATCGTCCTCGTCGGTCATCGTGCGCAGGGACAGGGTGAAGGACTGCACGGTCAACAGCAGGGAGCGCGCCTGCCGTTCGGTGTGGCCGGGCCGTACGGACCCGTCCTTGTGGCCCTCGTCCAGCGCCTCGGCCAGCAGCGCCAGCAGCGCCTCCTGGCTCGCACCGCGCCGGTCGAGCACGTACGGCAGGAGCAGTTCCGGATCGACGTCGACGATCTTGCGGAAGAGCGGGTGGGCCCGGAACGCCTCGACCCCGGCCACGAGTCCGTCCACGATCCGGGCGCGCGTGCCGGTGCCGGGCGAGGGCTCCGGGATGGCCCGGGTGGCCACGTCGATCCACTCCCGCGTCATCAGGTCGCCCACCAGGGTCCGCAGGTCCGGCCAGCGCCGGTACAGCGTCATCCGGGAGACGCCGGCGCGGCGGGCCACGTCGGCGAGCGTGGTGCGCCGTACCCCGACGGCCAGTACACAGTCGCGTACCGCGTCGAGCACGGCGTCGTTGTCCGAACCGTTGCCCGAACCGTTGTGACGAATAGGCGTCATGTGTCACAGTGTAACGCCCCGGGGCCCGGACGGAAGCGGCCCGGCCCCGGAGGCGGCAGCAGAGCCGCGCGGACCGAGCGTCCCGACCGGCACACCGACCAGCACACCGACCTGTGAGGACGACCGTTCAATGGACATGCTGTGGAACGGCTGGGGCGACCCGGCCAAGGCGGCACCGCTGCCCGAGACGGTGACCGGGCTGCTGCGCGACCTGCTCGGTGTCAAGCCGCGCAGCACCCCCGCCCTCGCCCTGGAGGACATCCGCCCGCCCGCCCCCACAGCCGCCCCCGCCGCCCTGCGCGCCCTGGCCGCGGCCGTCGGCGACGAGCACGTGCGCACGGACGCGGAGAGCCGCGTCCGGCACACCCGCGGCAAGTCCACCCCCGACCTGCTGCGCCTGCGCGCCGGCGACGTCAGCGACGTCCCGCAGGCCGTCGTCCTGCCCGCCACGCACGACGAGGTCCTCGCCGTCCTGCGCGCCTGCGCCGCTCACGGCCTCGCCGCGGTGCCCTTCGGCGGCGGCACCTCGGTGGTGGGCGGACTCGCCCCGCAGCGCAGCGCGTTCATCGCCCTGGACCTGCGCCGCATGAACGGGCTGCTCGACCTCGACCCGGTCTCCCGCACCGCCGTCCTCCAGCCCGGCCTGCGCGCCCCCGAGGCCGAAGCCCTGCTCGCCGGACACGGCTTCACCCTCGGCCACTTCCCGCAGTCCTTCGAATGGGCCACCATCGGCGGCTTCGCGGCGGCCCGCTCCAGCGGCCAGGCGTCCGCGGGGTACGGCCGCTTCGACGAGATGGTGCTCGGACTGACCCTCGCCACCCCCGAGGGCACCATCGAGACCGGCCGCGCCCCCCGCTCCGCCGCCGGACCCGACCTGCGCCAGCTGATCCTCGGCTCCGAGGGCGCCTTCGGCGTCATCACCTCCGTCACCGTACGGATCCGCCCGCTGCCCGAGGCGCGGGTGTACGAGGGCTGGCGGTTCGGCTCCTTCGAGGAGGGCGCCGCCGCACTGCGCCGGCTCGCCCAGGACGGACCCCGGCCGACCGTGCTGCGCCTGTCCGACGAGACCGAGACGCTCATCGGCCTCGCCCAGCCCGACGCCATCGGCGCCGACCCGGCCCAGGGCGGCGCGGGCTGCCTGGCGATCGCCGGGTACGAGGGGACGGCCGAGGACACCGCCTACCGCCGCGAGCGGGCGGCGGCCGTCCTGACGGACTGCGGCGGCACCCCGGCCGGCGCCGAACCGGGCGAACGCTGGGCGCACGGCCGCTACTCCGCGCCGTACCTGCGCGACGCCCTGCTCGACGTCGGCGCCTTCGCCGAGACGCTGGAGACCGCGGCCTTCTGGTCCCGCGTCCCCGAGCTGTACACGGCCGTCCGCACCGCCCTGACCGACACCCTCACCCGGGCCGGCACCCCGCCCCTGGTGATGTGCCACATCTCCCACGTGTACGAGAACGGCGCCTCCCTGTACTTCACCGTCGTCAGCGCCCAGGGCGAGGACCCGGTGGCCCACTGGACGCCCGCCAAGCACGCGGCCAACGAGGCCGTGCTCGCGGCCGGCGGCACCATCTCCCACCACCACGGGGTCGGCACCGACCACCGCGACTGGTACGTCCGCGAGGCCGGCCCGCTCGGCGTCTCGGCCCTGCGCGCCGTCAAGCGCCGCCTGGACCCCGAGGGGCTGCTCAACCCCGGCGTCCTGCTGCCCACCGACTGACCCCACCCGATCCGACCGCCTGCCTCGGAGGCCCACCGATGCGCCAGTTCACCGCCGTCGTCAACCCCACCGCGGGCGGCTCCACCGGGGCGGCGACCCTGCTCCGGCTGGCCCGGCTGCTCCGCGCGGCCGGCGCCGGGCTGGAGACCGAGTACAGCCGGAGCCTCACCCACGCCCAGGACATCGCCCGCGCGGCCGGCGAGCGGGGCCGGATCGTCCTGGCCGTGGGCGGCGACGGCATCGCGGGCGGCATCGGCGGCGCGCTCAGCGGCACCGGGACCGTGCTGGGCCTCGTACCCGCCGGACGCGGCAACGACTTCGCCCGCGCGCTGGACCTGCCCGCCGAGCCGGAAGCCCTCGCGGACGTCCTGCTGCACGCCGAGCCCCGGCCCGTCGACACCATCGAGGTGGAGTCGGCCGTCCACCCGCGCACGGTGGTCCTGGGCAGCGTGTACGCCGGCGTCGACGCGGAGGCCAACCGGTACGCCAACGACGCGCGGCTGCTGCGCGGCGCCGCCTCCTACTACGCGGGCGGCCTGCGCGCCGTCACCACCTGGCGGCCGGCCGACTACCGGGTCACCGTCGACGGCGAGGAACACCTCCATCGCGGCTACACCGTCGTCGCGGCCAACTCCCCCTACTACGGCTCCGGCCGGCTCATCGCGCCCGGCGCGCGCGTCGACGACGGACTGCTGGACATCGTGCTGATCCGCGAGGCACCGCGCAGGCTGTTCTTCACCCTGATGAACGAGCTGAAGACCGGCGCCCACGTCCGCCGCCCCGAAGTACGCGTCCTGCGCGGCCGGGAACTGCGCATCGAGGCCGGCCGGCCCGTCCCCTACGGCGCCGACGGCGAGGTGGACGCCGTACTCCCGGTCACCGTGCGGGTACGGCCCGGAGACCTGCCGGTGCTGTACTGAGGCCCCGGCCCACCACCCGCCCGCCGTTCACGGCGGTAAACCCCTCGCTGCGCCGGTGGCGGGTGTGTCAGCCTGGTGATCATGCGCAGTGACGCTGATGCCCCGAGCCACCCCGTCAACCAGGCGCGGCGTCTCGCCGCGGAGTGTTTCCCGGACGCCTTGAGCGTGGTCCTCGCGGGCTCCGCTGCGTCCGGCCGCGTCACCACCACCAGCGACCTGGACGTCGCGGTCCTGATCGAGGACGGGGGTGAGACCCGCCGGGAGACTCTCCGATTCGAAGGACGGCTGGTCGAGTTGTTCCTCCACACGCGGGCTGGTCTCGCCGAGCTCTTCGCGGCTGACGCAGCCTCCCGTCGCGGCGTCATGCAGCGCATGTACGCCGAGGGACTGGTGCTGTGTGAGCGGGACGGAGCGGCCACCCGCATCAAGCAGCACGCCGAGGACGCGCTCCGTGAGGGCCCCGGCGCCCTGGCCTCCGCCACGGTCGAGAGCCGGCGCTACGTGCTCACCGACGCGCTGGACGACCTCGCCGACGCGGCTGACGTCGTCGAGCGCCTCGCCGTGGCCAACGTCGTCCTCGGCACCGCCGCCGACCTTCTCTTCGACCACCGCCGGGCATGGACCGGAAGCGGAAAGTGGCTTCCCCGCCGCCTGTTGGAGGCCGACCCCGAACACGGCGGAGCCCTCCTGGACGGCTACCGCCGCCTCTGCGAGAACGGCGAGCCGGAAGACTTCGCCGATGCCGCCATGGGAATCCTCACCCTCGTGGGCGGCCCCCTCCGCGAGGGCTACGCCCGAACGTGGCGCGCCGCCGCGGAGCCGGCCGCCCGCTGACTCCCGCAGCTGACGGCCCGGAAAACCGGGTGCGGTCGGCTGAGCTGGGCTGATAGGTAAGCGATGTGACAGAGTGTCTTGAGTATTCAGCCCTGCTGCAGCTGATCGACGAGCGGTCGGCCGCGTTCCGGAGTGCGGTTGCCGCCGCGCCCGGCCTTGACGCGCCGGTGCCGTCCTGCCCCGAGTGGACGTTGTTCGATCTGGTGCAGCACCTGGGTACGGGCCAGCGCTGGTGGGCCGCGATCGTCGCCGCGGGCCCGGCCGAGGCTCCGCCGGCCAAGGATGCCGCGGAGGCGCCCCGCGAGCTCGAGGCGCTGCTGGCCTGGTACGCCGAGTCGAACGAGCTGCTGCTGAGTGCGCTGCGCGAGGCCGGCCCGGAGCGCGAGTGCTGGGTGTGGTGGGGCGCCGGCGTGTCGCCGCCGAACGCCCGGGGCGTTGCCAGGCGCCGGGTGCACGAGGTGCTGGTGCACACCTACGACGCCCAGCTCGCCGCAGGCGCCGTGCAGCCGATGCCGGCGGACGTGGCGATCGACGGCGTGGCCGAGTTTCTCGACACCTGCAACTCCACCCCGGCGGCCTGGCCGCACGAGCCCGCCACCATCCACTACCACGCCACCGAGGGCCGCTCCTGGCTCCTCACGCTGGACGGCACCGGCGCCTGGCCCGCACCCCTCACGGACGACGCCGCGCCCGCCTCCGCTTCGGCCACGGGCACGGCCGAGCAACTGCTCCTCTTCGTCTGGGGCCGCCTCACGCTGGGCGACCTGAAGATCGACGGCGACCAGCAGGTGTTCGAGCGGCTGATCGCCTGGGAGCCCGAGGAGTAGCCATGCGAAGCCACTCCTTCTGCGCATCGCATCCGGTCTATTCGGCCCAGGCACGCTCCAGCAGGGCGCCGAAGGTGGCGGGCTCCCGCCCGATCAGCTCGGCGAGCGTCGGGTCCACGGCGGTGAACTCGCCATTCCGCGCCGCGGCGAAGATGCTCAGCAGCAGGTCGGCGATGGGTGCCGGGGTGCCGTGCGCCAGGGCCTGCTCGTGGAAGGCGTCGTCGGGGACGACGGTGCGGGTGAAGGGGCGTCCGGTGGCCTGGGACGCGATCTCGGCGATGGTGCCGAAGTCGAGCGCCGCCGCGCCGGTGAGCGGCGGGGTGGGCCCCTCGAAGCGGCCCTCCTCGACGAGGATCGCGGCGGTGGCCTCGGCGAGGTCGTCGTGGCCGGTCCAGGCAACGGGGCCGTCGGCGGGGAGGGCGATGTCGCCGGTGTGGCGGGCGGACTCCAGGAACAGCAGGGCGCTGGCCGCGTAGAAGCCGTTGCGCAGCGCGGTCCAGGGCAGGCCCGTGGAGCGCAGCAGGTCCTCGGTCCGGGCGTGATCGCGGCACGCCTGGAAGTGGGAGTCGTGGGCGGCGCCCATCTGACTGGTGTAGAGGATGCGGCCGACGCCGGCCTTCACGGCGGCGTCGATGGCGGTGCGATGGCCGGTGACGCACTCCTCGCCCGTGCGGTCGAGGGAGACGAGGAGCAGCTGCTCGGCCCCCTCGAAGGCGTGCACGAGCGAGGCGGGGTCGTCGAAGCTGCCCTGCCGGACACGGACGCCGCGGTCGGCGAGGTCCTGGGCCTTGCGGGGGTCGCGGACGCTGACGCCGACGCGGTCGGCGGGCACGCGCTCCAGGAGGCGTTCGACGGTGCGACGGCCGAGCTTTCCGGTGGCTCCGGTCACGATGATCATGGGTTCCCCCCACGTTGTTTCCAGTGGAATCATTCTTACGTTAACACCGGAATATCGCTGGAACCAAGTCCTCGATATCATTGGTTCATGGTCACGCGCGACACCACCGACAGCCCTCGCCGCCGCATCGTCGAGGCGGCCGTCGAGCTGCTGGAGAACGGCGGTCCGGACGCGGTGAGCACCCGTGCGGTCGCCGCCGCGGCCGGGATGCAGCCGCCGGCGATCTACCGTCTCTTCGGCGACAAGGAGGGTCTCCTCGAGGCCGTCGCCGAGCACGGCTACGCGCAGTTCCTGGAGAGCAAGCGCGCGCTGCTCGGTCTCGAACCTCAGGACGCGGTGGAGGACCTGCGCCGCGGCTGGGACATGGTGGTGGAGTTCGGGATCTCCCGCCCCGAGCTGTTCGCGGTGATGAACAGGGCCACCGGCCGGGGGGCGGACATGGCGCACCGCGCGGGCTTGGAGATCCTCCATGGCCGGGTGCGCCGGCTGGCGGCCGGGGGGTGGCTGCGCGTCGACGAGGAACTGGCTGCCCAGATCATCCAGGCCACCGGCCATGGTGCGGTCACCACCTGGCACTCCACCCCGGCAGACCGCCGCAATCCGACGCTGCTGACCACCCTTCGCGAGGCCATGGTCGCTGCCATCACGCGCGCCGAACCCACGGTCCCCGCCGCGGAGACCGGCCCCGCCGCGGCGGCCCGCGCACTGCGCGCCGCTCTCCCCGACGACGCCGATGTCCTGAGCGACGCCGAGCAGCACCTGCTGCGCGAGTGGCTCACCCGCCTTGCAGGGGACGGCGGCGCTCCACATGCCTGATCGCGCGGCAGGAGCCCTCGGACAGCTTGCGAGACGGCCGTGGTCTGCCGGCTGCCGAGTGAATCCCCGTCGACCGGGCGCCGCCTGACGCCGGACCAACTGCACCGGGCACCGACAGAGGAGACCGCCGGCACACCGTTGCCGGCCCCCGTGCGCTTACCTCCAGGGGCACACACCGGTGCCACGGCTCGGTGTGAACAGCCCTGTCCACTGGACCGACGTGAACCGCCGAACACCCCGGTCCGCTCAGCGACCCGCCCCCGTCTCGGACGGCGGCGCCAGGAATCGTTGCCGGTCGACGATCGCGCGTTCGATCTCGCCCGTCGCGACCACCCCGCCCGACCCGTCGACGGCCCGCACCGCGAAGGCCAGGCGGCGGCCCGCCGGGGCGGCGGTGGCGGGCTCGGCGGTCACCTCGATCTCCCCGCCCACCCGCGTGGCCCGCAGGTGCTGGACCCGCACCGCCGTACCCACGCTCGTCTGGCCCGCCCCCAGGAACGGCGCCGCGGCCCGCACGGTCGCCGCCTCCATCCACGCGATCAGCCGGGGCGTCGCGAGCACGGGCACGTCACCGCTGCCCAGCCGCACCGCGGTGTCGTCGTCGGTCACCTCGTACCGCATTCCACCAGGCTAGGGCTGTTCGCGGGTCCGCGGGAACCGGCGGTCTCCGCTTGCGGTGCCGTCCGCACGGGGTTTCAGTGAGTACTGACCCCGCGCAGACTCCCGTCCCGGATTGCTGCCCCCTCGCGCGCCAGGAGCCGTCATGTCGATGTCGTTCGGTGGGCCGTTCGCTTCGTCGGATTCGTTCAGCGAGCTGCTGAATCGATTCTTCGGGATGTCCCCGGCGTCCTCGCCCCCCGCGGTGCAGCGCGTCCCCATCGGACGGCTGCTGACGGAGTCGTCGCAGGAACTGCTGAACCTCGCCGCGCAGCGGGCCGCCGAGGACGGCACCTCCGACCTCGACACCGAGCACCTGCTCTGGGCGGCCACCCAGGTCGCCCCCACACGCCGGCTGCTCGCCCAGGTGGGCGTGGACCCCGACAGGGTCGCCGCCGAGTTGGCCAAGGTCCTGCCGCGTGAGTCCGGCGAGCCCTCCGCGCAGCCGGGCCTCACCCCGGCGGCCAAGCGCACGCTGGGGGCCGCCTTCGCCCAGTCGCAGGCGGCCGGCGTCTCCTACATCGGCCCCGAACACATCCTGAGCGCCCTGCTCGGCGACCGCGACACGGGTGCCGCCCGGATGCTGCGGGCCGAGGGCCTGGACACCGGGCGGCTGGCGGGCCTGACCGAACAGACGGCGGCGCGCGCCGAGGGGGCCCCGGCCGAGCGGAAGAAGCCGGCCACGACCCTGGACGAGTACGGCCGCGACCTGACGGAGGAGGCGAGGGCCGGCAAGCTCGACCCGGTGGTCGGGCGGGCCGAGGAGATCGAGCAGACCGTCGAGATCCTCTCCCGGCGCACCAAGAACAACCCCGTGCTGATCGGCGAACCGGGCGTCGGCAAGACCGCCATCGTGGAGGGACTTGCCCAGCGCATCGTGGCGGAGGAGGTCCCCGACGTCCTGAAGAACAAGCGGGTCGTCTCCCTGGACCTGTCGGGCATGGTGGCGGGCGCGCAGTACCGGGGACAGTTCGAGGAGCGGCTGAAGAAGGTCATCGAGGACGTCCAGGCGGCCGGCGGCGACGTCATCCTCTTCATCGACGAGCTGCACACGGTCGTCGGCGCCGGCGCCACCGGCGAGGGTTCCATGGACGCGGGCAACATGCTCAAGCCCGCCCTCGCGCGCGGGGAACTGCACGTGGTGGGCGCCACGACCATCGACGAGTACCGCAAGTACGTGGAGAAGGACGCCGCCCTGGAGCGCCGGTTCCAGCCGGTGATGGTCCCGGAGCCCACCGTGGAGGAGACGGTGCAGATCCTCGAAGGGCTGCGCGACTCCTACGAGGCGCACCACCAGGTCCGCTTCGACGACGCGGCGTTGGTGGCCGCCGCCGAACTCTCCGACCGCTACATCAGCGACCGCTTCCTGCCCGACAAGGCGATCGACGTGATGGACCAGGCGGGCGCCCGGGTGCGGCTGCGCAGCGCCGGACGCTCCACCGAGATCGTCAGCCGCGAGGACCGTATCGCCAAGCTGCGGCGGGAACTCGAACAGGCCGTGTCCGCCGAGGACTTCGAGAAGGCCTCGGGCCTCAAGCGGCAGATCGCCGAGGCGGAGGGCGAGCTCGCCGGCATCGAGGAGCGCCGCGAGGGCGTCGTCTCCGTCACCGCCTCCGACATCGCCGACGTCATCTCCCGTCGCACCGGGATCCCCGTCTCCCAACTCACCGCGAACGAGAAGGAGAAGCTGCTGCGGCTGGAGGAGGAGATGCACGCGAGGATCGTCGGCCAGGACGAGGCGGTCACCGCGGTCTCCCAGGCCGTACGCCGCAACCGCGCCGGCATGGGCGACCCGAACCGCCCCGTGGGATCCTTCCTGTTCCTCGGTCCGACCGGCGTCGGCAAGACCGAACTCGCCAAGACCCTCGCCGCCCTGCTGTTCGGCGAGGAGGACCGCATGATCCGGTTCGACATGAGCGAGTTCCAGGAGAAGCACACCGTCGCCCGGCTGGTCGGCGCGCCTCCCGGATACGTCGGCTACGAGGAGGCGGGCCAGCTCACCGAGAAGGTACGCCGCCAGCCGTACAGCGTGGTGCTGTTCGACGAGGTGGAGAAGGCCCACCCCGACGTCTTCAACACGCTGCTGCAGATCCTGGACGACGGGCGGCTGACCGACGCGCAGGGCCGCACCGTCGACTTCCGGCACTGCGTCGTCATCATGACGTCCAACATCGGCGCGCACCGGATCCTGGACCACAAGGGCGATGTGTCCGAACTCAAGGACGCGTTGATGGACGACCTGCGCGGCCGGTTCCTGCCCGAGTTCCTCAACCGGATCGACGACATCATCATCTTCCACGGCCTGACCGAGCACGACCTGGAGCAGATCCTGGACCACCTGCTGGACCGGAGCCGGCGCAAAGTGCACGCCCAGGGCATGGGCCTGGAGGTCACGGACGCGGCCAAGAGGCTGCTGATCGCGCACGGTTACCAGCCGGAGTTCGGTGCCCGCCCGCTGCGCCGCACGATCCAGGCCGAACTCGACAACCGCATCGCCTCCATCCTGCTCAGCGGCGAGGCCGAGCCCGGGGACACCATCGTCGCCGACGTCCGGGAGGACTCGCTGCACTGCTCGGTACGGCGGGGCGAGTCCGGACAGCCCGCGTGAAGGCCGGCGCGGCCCCGGGTGCCCCGGTCATTCCCCGATCGACACGACGACCGCCGTCGCCGGTCCGTCCGGGGTGTCGTAGTGCACGGTCTCCCCGGGCCGGCGTCCGATCAGTGCGCGCCCGAGCGGGCTGTCGGCGGTGACCAGCATCTGGTCCAGCGCCTCGGCGACCTCGCCGATCTGCAGGGTCTCCGTCGCGCCGTCGGAGAAGCGCACACCGACCGTGCTGCCCACGCCGACCACGTCGGTGGGGGCGGGCCCGGCCTCCGCCGCCTGGCGGAGCCGTACGGTGATGTCCTCGATACGGCGGTCCAGGCGCTCCAGCTGGTCGGCGCGCCGCAACTCGTCGGCCTGGTCGGCCTGATCGCCCACCGAGGCCGCGTCCCGAAGCGTGCCGGCGACCAGCCGGCGCTCGGCCCGGAGGTCGGTCAGTTCCTGCTCCAGCGCCCGGCGGGCCTGGGCGCTGATCGGCTCCGGATCACCGGTCATGGCGTCTGCTCCTCTGCGCGCGGACGGGCAGCCGGATGGAGTAGGGAAAAATCCGGCATTCTGCATCATAGTCAGGGGAGTAGTCGGAGCCCGGCTCCGGTGGAGTGGCGGGGAATGCGGGGATATCGTGCTTATGTCCCCGGACGGAGCCGATCGTGCTCCGCTCACTGCCGCCAGGAGGTGCCCATGTCCTCGAAGCGACGTCGGAAGAAGAAGGGGCGGCGCAAGCACGCGGCCAACCACGGGCGACGCCCGCAGTCCTGACACACACTCCTCTACGGGAGAAGGGGGGGGCGACTGAGGGGGGCGGCTCGTCAGCCCTCCAGGGCGTCGCCGACGCTGGGGTAGCAGGGGAGCAGGGGAGTGAGGCCGACGATCTCCAGGGTGCGCAGTACCGGCCTGCGCACGCCTGCCAGCCGTAGCCAGCCCGTGGGGGCGTGGGCCTGGTGGCCCGCGATGAGCACGTTGATGCCGCTGGAGTCCATGAACGGCACGCCGCTCAGGTCCGCCACGGTGCGTGCCCCGTCGGGGTCCGCCGGGGTGAGCGCCCGACGGAGGGCGCCGGAGGTGTGGTGGTCGACCTCGCCGACCACCGTGACGACGGTGACACCGTCGACGACCGACCGGGTGACCGACAGCCCGTCCGGTTCCGCCTGTTCGTTCGTGTCTGCCGCGCCTGCCGTGTCTGCCACGTGATCCTCGTCCACGCTCGCCCGATCCTTGCCCAGAGCTTTCCTCTCCGGGAGGCTGCCCAGGATCGCACGGAGGATGCCGGTCGGTCGCCCCGGGGCTCCCGCGACACCCGGTGAATTCCCTGCAACCTCTCACGCCTCTCGTGTGTCCAGTACATGACGACCGGGCCGTACCGGGCCCGGCCGCCGGCTGGTGGCATGCCGAGGTGCATACCCCTGTGCATACCGAAGAGGAGATTCACCGTGCGCTCACCCCTCCGTTCCACGGCGGCGGCCGCGGCCGCCGCAGCGATCGGTATCGGCGTTCCCGCCCTCGCCGTTCCCGTGGCGCACGCCGAGGAACTCGCCCCCGACCTGGTGATCTCCACCCTCCCGACCGCCTCTCCCAAGCCGGGCGAGATCTACGACCACGCCGTCACCGTCACCAACAAGGGCACGGCGCCCGCGGCCCACGTCACCTTCCGGATCCGGCTGACCCGCGGCCTGGACTTCCCGGACCAGGTCAAGGGCTGCACCTACACCACCCTCGCCGACCGCGTCCGCCAGGCGCTGTGCGAACTGGACACGCGTGTCGAACCGGGCGCCTCGATCACCACGCCGGTCCGGTTCAAGGCCCTGCCGCAGGCCCTGATGGAGGCCGTCGAGTACGGAACGGGCCGCACCGGCGAGACACCGGGGGAGGGCTTCGGCGACAGCTACCGGCGGCTGGCCCTGACCGCGGACAGCACCGCAGACCTGGCGGCGGAGGGGGACCTGGTGGAGGGCGCGCCCGGCAGCCGGGTCACGGTCACCGCGACGCTGCGCAACCACGGCCCCGGCTGGATCCGTGACGAGGAGAGCGACGACCAGCCGGCCCTGCTGGTGCGCATCCCGCAGGGAACCGTCGCCAAGGAGGTGCCCGAGGACTGCGAGCCGTTCGGCACCGACGGGCCGACGGGCCCCTCGGAGCCGGGCCACGCACGGTACGTCTGCCGGCCCACCGACCGCACCATCGAGGTCGACCAGTCCCTCGACTACACCTTCGTCCTGGAGATCGGGAAGACGGCACGCGACACCAAGGGCCGGGTGACGGCCAGTTCGGTGTACGGCATCCACCCCGCGTTCGACAAGAACCCGGCCAACGACACCGCCTACCTCGCCGTCGACGTCACCGGCAGCGAGGACCCGGGCACCAGCACCGCCGGCGGAACCACGACCGGCGGCGGCACCGGCAGCGGCGGCTCCGGCACCGGAGGCGGCGGCGACCCGCACGGCCAGTCGACGGGCGGCTCCGGCACGACGGGAACGACCGGTACGGCGGGCACGACCGGCACCACGGGCGCGACGGGCACGACGGGTACGTCCGGGGGCACCTCCGGTACGACGGGCACCTCGGGGTCGGCGGCCACCGGTTCCACGACCTCCGGTTCCGGCACCGCGACCGGCGGCACCCTCGCGAGCACCGGCAGCGACGGCATGCCGCTCCTGGCCGCCGGCGCGGTGGGCGCGACGGCCCTCGGCGGCCTCGTGCTGGTCGCCGTACGCCGCCGGAGCGGCGGGAAGTGACCGGTGGCTCCCGGCCCCACCGGGAGCCACCGGCCGGCCGCGCCGCCCCGCCCCGCCCCTTTCCATGCTCCCTACCCCCGCAGGAGAACACCTGTCCCACACCACCCGGTGAAGGGGTGCTTCTTGACGGCCGTACGCGCCACCGCGCTCGCCACGGCGCTGCCCTCCTCCGCGATCAACTCGTACAACGCCACGCCCGCGCCCGAACGCACCGAGGTCGGCGCGCTCGTGGCCACGTGGAACGACGACAGCGACCCGGCGACCCCGGACCGCGTCGACTGGGTCTGCTCCGGCACCGTGATCACCAACTAGCGAAATCGGAGGCTGGGTTGTCAACCAAAGGACCATCGGTGCATCCGCCTGGTGGCTGACGCCTCGCCGTGTCCCCGCTGCCTAGGGTCACTGGTGATCATTTCGTTCTTGGGTTCGAGAGGGGGGCGCTGGTGTTCACGGCGCGATCACTGACGTGGCCCAGCAGGTCCGCGGTGGCGGCCCTGGTGGCCGGGACTTTCCTGGTGGGATGCACGGTGTCGGCGGGTCGGACGGACCGGCAGGCGGAGGGCGGCAGGGCAGGCGCGTCGGTCGACCTGCTGGCGGGTCACGACTGGAGGCACTTCGCCGGTGCCCAGGTCACCTCGGGCAGCGTTCACATCACACCGCTCGACCGCAGAATCGTCAGGCAGGACGGCTCGGGAGGACAGCCCAACCCGCCCGTCAACCTCCGGGGTCCGAGATTGCTGGTCACGGATGACTTCGAGGTGTCGGCGGAGTTGGCCGGGACCGGGGACGCCCCGGCCTACCTCCAGTTGTACGGGGAGGTTCCCGTGGTCTATGACGAGTGGCGGCAGGAGCGGCCCAGTGTGCGGCTGGGCGTGGTCGGGGGCGCGCTGGAGGTCGCGCTCTGGGACGGCACGACGGCGAAGCCGGCGGTCACCAGGCACTTCGGCGCAGAGGTGCCCGCCGATGCCACGGTGACGGTGCGGCGGACCGGCACGGCTCTGCGGTTCCAGGTGGGGGACCGGACGGTCGGCAGCCTGCCCGATCCGGGTGTGTTCCGGTCCGGGCAGGTCTGGTTCGGCGCCGACGCGGGAAAGGGCGGTCCCGGCTGGGATCTCGAGGGGCTGCGGGCACGGGCGTTCGGCGGCGGTACGGTGCGGGTCGCGGACGCCCCTGCGCTCGCCCAGCGGCACGACGACCCCGGCGCGCTGCGCAGCCTGGCCGCCGGACGGGACCGGCCGCTGCCGATGGGCGCGGCTGTCGCCGGCGGCCCGCTGTTCACCGACGACGGCTACCGGGCCCTGGTCGCGGGCCAGTTCTCGATGCTCACCCCGGAGAACGACATGAAACCCCAGTTCGTCCATCCCCAGCCGGACGTCTACGACTTCACCGAGGCCGACTCGCTGATCGACTTCGCCGCGGCCAACGACATGCAGGTGCACGCCCACACGCTGGTGTTCGGCGAGGCGCTGCCGCGGTGGATGCGCCAGGTCCCGCCCGCCGGACTGGAGAAGGTGATGACCGACCACATCACCAGAGTGGTCGGGCACTTCCGCGGCCGGGTGGCCGAGTGGGACGTCGTCAACGAGCCCCTGTCGCCCGACGACTCCGACTTCGTCGACGGCAAGCCCGGACTGCGCCGCCACATCTGGGAGAAGGCCATGGGCGAGCGGTACATCGACACGGCGTTCCGGGCGGCCAGGGCGGCCGACCCCCGCGCGAAGCTCTTCCTCAACGAGTTCGGCCTCGAAGAGGATGGCGACCGGTGGGAAGCGCTGCTGAGCCTGGTCAAGCGGCTGAAGCAGCGCGGTGTCCCGATCGATGGTGTCGGTTTCCAGTCGCACATCCACGAGACCGGCGACCACGTCGACGCCGCCGTTTTCGCTGCCCACGTCAAGGCTCTGGCCGACCTGGGCCTGTCCTCCAGGGTCTCGGAGATCGACGTACACGGCGACGACACCGACGCGCAGGCCCAGCAGTACTCCCTGGTCCTGAGGGCGTGCGCCGACGCGCCGAGCTGTAGTTCCTACGGCACCTGGGGAGTCACCGACCGCTACGGTTCCACGGCGGAGGAAGACAGCTATCCGCTCGAGCCGGGCGACGAACTGCTCTGGGACGTCAGGCTGCGCCCCAAGCCCGCGGTGGAGGCCCTCCGCGACGCGCTGGCAGGCTGACCCGTCGCGACGGACGCGGGGACGGCCCAGGCCGGAGCGGATGCGACGGCATGGTTTCATGCTCATCATGCGACAACTGCTCCGGCCGCCGCACCCGCTGTGGAAGGTGGTCCGCGGCAGCGCGCCGACCTTGGTGGTCCTCCTGATCGGCGTACCGCTCGCCGCGGGCGACCCCGACGTCGGCCCGACCGGCCGGACCGGTGTGAATGCCGCGCTGATGGCCTTCGGCGGGCTGGCGCTGGCATTCCGCGACCGCGCGCCGCGGGCCGTCTTCCTCGCGGCGCTTCCCGCGGGTCAGCTCCCCCTGGCGGTCGCGCTCCACACTGCGGCTGCGCGCCGGTTGCGGACGTCGACCCTGCTGACCATGGCCGTGACATCGGCGGTCCGGCTGACGATTCCCTTCAGCTTCTCGGACCTGGCCGACTGGTCAGGACGGGCGGCCCTGGCCGAGGACCCGATCGTCTTCGGCGCGTTGCCGTTGCTGTTGGGTGTGACCGCCGCACTCAGGTCGTCGCAGATCGACGCCTTGTCGGAACAGGCCCGGAGGCTCGAGGCCGAGCAGACCCTCGCGCGGGAGCGGGCGGCGACGGTTGAGCGCAGCCGGCTGGCCAGAGAGATTCATGACGTGGTCTCCAACCGGGTGGCACTGATCGCCCTGCACGCAGGGGCCTGTCTGCACTCCGGCGTGGACGATCCCTCCACGGTCCGGACTGAACTGGAGATCATCCGTGGACTGGGCGACCAGGCCCTCGGTGAACTCCGCTCCATGCTGGGAGTGCTGCCGGTCGACGCTGTCGAGCCACCCTCGCTGAAAGGCCTTTCACACCTTGTCGAACAGTCCCGCGCCGCGGGGATGGACGTGCTGCTGACGGTGACCGGGCCGCTGGAACCGGCCGATTCCGCCGTGGAACACGCCGCCTACCGCATCGTCCAGGAGGCGCTCACCAACGCCCACAAGCACACCCGGGACGCACGCGTCCACGTCACGGTCACCCCTGCCCTCGACCACCTGGAACTGCTGATCTCCAACACCGCCGGATCTCCCGATGCCGTCGCTCCCTCCGCAGGCGGCCGTGGCATCGCGGGAATGCGCCGCCGGGTCGAGGAGCTGGCGGGCGAGTTCTCCGCCGGGCCCACCGACGAGGGCGGCTTCGCGGTCCGCGCGATACTCCCCGGCACGGCGAGGAACCAATGATCCACCTGGTGGTCGCCGATGACGAGGACCTGGTGCGCGCGGGGCTGCGGCTGCTGCTCAGGGCCGAGGACGACATCGAGATCGTCGCCGAGGCGGCCGACGGCGCCGCCGCGCTCGAGGCCGTACGTCTGCACAGGCCCGACGTATTGCTACTCGACCTACACATGCCAGGCCTTGACGGTCCAGGAGTGCTGCGAGCCCTGCGGCAGGAGGAACGGCCGCCCAGCGTACTGGTCCTCACCGCGCTGGACGGTGACGAGCACATCTTCACGTGCCTGCGAGCGGGGGCCGCCGGATACCTGCTCAAGTCCGCCCGACCGACCGAGCTCGTGCACGGCATCATGGCGGCAGCGGCGGGCGACGCGGTGCTGTCGCCTGCGGTGGCCGGCCGGGTCGTCGCGAGGATGCTGCGGCAGGAGGCGGCCCTCAACGGCCACGCCCCCGATGACCGCGAGCGACTGCTGGCCACCCTCACCGCCCGCGAACGAGCGGCACTCGGTCTACTGGCGGCAGGCATGTCCAACGAGCAGATCTCCGGAGAACTGGGCCTGTCCCTCTCCACCGTCAAGACCTACGTCAGCCGCCTGACCACTAAACTGGGCGTGTCCAGCCGCCTCCAGGCAGGTCTGCTCGCCCACCGCCTGGGTCTGCTCGACGACCCGGCCCCATCAGCCCGTGGCGGATAGGCACGGACATGATGATCAAGGACCCAGACCGCTACGCCACGTTCCGGCTGGAGTTCGGCACGGTCCTCAAGGAAGGACTGATCTTCTCCCGGTTCACCCCCGCTCTCGGCAAGGGCACGTAGACTCCCGCTTCCCGGGCCGCGCCGAGCGGATGCGCCTGCGCCGAACCGGGCCGCCTGTGAATCGGGTGTGCATCTGCGCTGTTCGGACGACGTGTTTGCTAGATTGCGCAACTACGCAATCGAGCGCTGGTGCGACCGTTCAGGGGAGTGGGAGATGAGCGACCCGTGGGACGGGCCGGCCGGCCAGGCCACGCGCAGCCGCGGCGCGCAGGTTCCCGGTCAGCGCGGAGCCGAGCCGGACGGCGCGCGTCCGCCGGGCGGCCGCGCCGCGGCCCGGGTCGCCACACGGGCGCGCGGCGGCTCACGGACCCGGCGAAGGGGCCGCCCGGCGGGCCGCGGCAAACGGTTCCTGAAGATCGCCGGTATCTGCCTGTCGGTCCTCATCGTGGTCACCGCCGGCGCGGGCTGGTGGTTCTACCAGCACCTGAACGGCAACATCCACAGCGTCTCGCTGGACGGCAAGGGCGGCACGGAGAAAGCCGACGCCTTCGGCCGCACCCCCATCAACATCCTCGTCATGGGCTCGGACGGCCGTACCAGCGCGACCGACTGCAAACTCGGCGGCGGCTGCGCGAAGACCGGGGTGCAGACCGGCAGCAACGCGGACGTGCAGATGGTGCTCCACATATCCGCCGACCGCTCCAACGCCACCGTGATGAGCATCCCCCGGGACACCATGACCAAGGTGCCGGCCTGCAAGGACCGTGAGACCGGCCGGTCCACCGCCGGCTACTACGGCCAGATCAACAGCGCGCTCCAGTACGGCCCCGCCTGCCAGGTGGCCACGGTCCACCGGCTCACCGGCATACCCGTCGACCACTTCGTCAAGCTCGACTTCTCCGGCGTCGTGAAGATGTCCGACGCGGTCGGCGGCGTCTCCGTGTGCGTCAGCGACGACGTCTACGACACCTACTCGCACCTGAAGCTCTCCCAGGGCACCCACACCCTCAAAGGCGTCGCGGCCCTGGAGTTCGTACGGTCCCGGCACGGCTTCGGCGACGGCAGCGACCTCGGCCGTACGATCTCGCAGCACATCTTCCTGAGCGCGATGATCCGCAAGTTCAAGAGCGCGGGCACGCTCACCGACCCCACCGCGGTCTACCACCTCGCCGACGCCGCCACCAAGGCCCTGACCGTGGACGACGGCCTGGGCACCGTGAAGAAGCTGATCGCGCTCGCGGACGACGTGAACAAGGTCCCGACCAAGCGGATCACCTTCACCACCATGCAGACGGCCCCCGATCCGGCCGACAGCGACCGGGTCGTGGTGGGCGCCGGCGCCCGGTCCCTGTTCTCCACGATCGCCGACGACCAGCCCCTGACCACCGGCTCCGGCAGGAAGTCGGCGGCGGCCTCGGTGACCGCGAAGGCGACGGCCACCGCCTCCGCCGTACCCGCCGCGCGCATCACGGTGACCGTGGAGAACGGCACCACGGTCACCGGCCGTGCCTCCGCAGTCGCCACCGCCCTCACCGACAAGGGCTTCAGCCCGGGCACCACCACGGCGAACGCCCCGAGCCCCGCGGCGAGCACCACGCTCACCTACGGCGCCGGCCACAAGCCTGAGGCGCAGACCGTGGCCAAGGCACTCGGCCTGCCCGCCTCGCACCTGAAAGAGGGCACCGGCCCGGGCCTGACCCTCGTGATCGGCGGCGACTGGCCCAGCGGCAACAGCTACCCGGGCGGCGGCTCCGCGCCCGCGCCCGCCGACACCAAGGCCGCCGTCGGGGGCGCCCACGCCTCCACCGCCGACCAGGCCAAGACCTGCGCGAAGGTCAGCCCGTACAAGACGGTCAGCATCGACGGCGTCGCCATGACCCCGGCCCAGGCGTACGCGGCGGCGCGGAACAAGCCCGACTCCGACGCCTGAGCGCGATGGCCGGGATCCGCCGGATCAGACCTTGCGCCAGCGCGCGTTGCACCAGGAGAAGACGCCGAACGCGGCCAGGCCCAGCGCGACCAGGGCGAGCAGCCACGGCCCGGCCGGCAGGTCCCGGAACCCGCGCAGGGTGTCGTCCATGCCCCTGGCCTTCCCTGGCTGGTGCTGGACGGCGGCGACGACGGCGAAGACCCCGGCCGCGGCGAAGACGACACCGCGGGCGCTGCCCCCGGTCACGCCGAGGGCTTCCACGACCTTGCGGGTCCTGGCGGACATGTCGTGGGTCCGCAGGTGCTTGCGGAACGTCCGCCGCACGGCCCGTACCGCCACCCACAGCCCCGCGATCACGACTCCGGCACCCGCGACGCCGAGGAGCCACTGGCCGCCGGGCCACTCCAGCACCCGGGCCGTGACGTCGTCGGACTGCCGGTCGGAGGACCCGCTGCCGCTGCCCCGGTCCCCGGCCGCGTAGGCGAGCACCGAGTACGACACGAAACAGTAGAAGACGAAACGGAACAGGTCCGCCGCCCGCCGGGAGAGCTTGGACCCGTCGGGTCCCGGCCCGCCGAACACCGCCTCCGACAGCCGCCACACCGCCATCCCGGCCAGTCCGATGCCCACGATCCACAGCATCGCCGACCCGAACGGCCGGCCGGCCAGCTCACCGAGGGCGCCACCGCGGTCGGCCTGGTGTCCGCCGCCGTCACCACCGAAGGCGATCTGCAGTGAGATGACCGCCACGAGTACGTAGATCAGCCCGCGTGCCGCGAAGCCCGCCCGGGCCGCCACGGCCATGGCCGTGCTGTCCGCTGCCCGGCGCGCCCCGAACCGTCCCCGCAGTGCCCATGAGCGTGCATTCATATACCGCCGATGCCCCCACACCGCGGTCCGACACCTGCCCACCGCGGCACGTCGGCGGCATCCCGCAGGGACCCGTCCCGCGCCCGGGGCAGGGGGGATCGACGAGTCAGCGGTGGCGGAGTGTGAGCAGGCGGCCGCCGAGCAGCACCGCGCACGCCCCCGCGGTCAGCAGTCCGCCGACGAGGAAGGTGCCCCGTACACCGGCGAGCGGCAGGACCAGCCCGCCGAGTGCGGCACCCGCCGCGATGCCGGCGTTGTAGGAGCCGGAGTTGGCCGCGAGCGCGATGTCCGTGCGGCCCGGCGCGCAGTGCAGCATCGCGTTCTGGGCCGTCATGAACACCGGCCCGAGCGCACCGCCCATCAGGACCAGGCCCAGCACCGCCGCCACCGGATGCGCGCCCGCCGCGTACAGGGCGAACATCCCTGCGGCCTGCGTGGCGACGGCCGTGGTCAGCGCGGAGTGCGGGAAGCGGTCCAGCAGGGCCGCCGTGAGGCTCACCCCGGCCAGGCACGCGACACCGAAGACCGCGAACAGGGCGCTGACCGTGTTCGCCGGGAACCCGCTGACGGTGCCCAGGAACGACACCAGGTAGGTGAACCCCGCGAACGCCCCGGTGGCGGACAGGAATCCCGCCGCCAGCACCGTCCCGAACCGGCGGGCGTCGGGGCTGCTCGCGTAGGCCGCGGGCTCCTCCTCCGGACGCGAGGTCGGCAGCAGGACGGCGATCGTCACCAGGGACGCGAGCCCCAGTACGGCCAGCAGCGCGACCGGCACCGGCCAGCCGCCGCGCCGGCCCAGCCACGTGCCGACGGGCACCCCGAGCACCAGGGCGAGCGAACCGGCGACCGACAGCGCCCCGACCACCCGCCCGCGGACCTCCGGCGCGAACAGTCCCACCGCGACCGGCCCCATCACGGCCCAGAACAGCGCCTGGGCCAGCGCGGTGAGCAGCCGCGCCACGAGGAGCAGCCAGTAGGACGTGGCGACTGCCGCGACCACACTGGACACGACCAGGGCCGCCAGCAGCCCCGTGAGGACATGACGGCGGGGGACCGCCCGCACGGCGTGGGCGAGCGGCAGCGAGGCGACGGCCACCGTCACGCCGTAGCCGGTGACCAGCAGACCGACCGTCGACAGCGACACCCGCAGGCTCTCGGAGATCAGTTCGAGAAGGCCGACCGGCAGGTTCTCCGCGGTGTTGAAGGTGAAGGCGGCCAGCATCAGGGCCCCCAGCACCGCGGCCCCGTGCCGGCGAGCCGGCCGCGCCGTGACCTCGCGGTCGCGTCCCGACCCGGACCGCCGCGCCTGTTCGGTGACACCGCCCATGGACCCACCTCAACGGCCGAACCGTTCCCGCCGCAACCGAATTGCGGCCCACGGCACCACCGCGGAACCGTCCCCGGACGACGGCGCTCGTCCGTATGCCGGGCGCATGTGCCAACTGTGCGCCAACCGCCCCGGCGCGCCTTCCCGTTGAGATCCGTGCGGTATGGTACGAGCTGTTTGGTTTAATTTTCAGCTTGGGGGAGGGTCCATGGCTCAGCAGGAGCGAGCTGTCCGGACCCGACGCGCTGTTCTGGAGGCCGCCGCGGCCGTCTTCGCCGAACGCGGCTACGCGGCCGCCACCATCGCCGAGATCCTCAACCGGGCCGGCGTCACCAAGGGCGCCCTGTACTTCCACTTCGACTCCAAGGCGGCCCTCGCCCGAGGCGTGCTCCAGGAGCAGATGCGGACCGAGTACCACATCCCCCGGGAACTCAAGCTCCAGGAGTGGGTGGACGCGGGCATGACCCTGGCCAAGCGGCTGCCCCAGGAACCCATACTGCTCGCCGGGGTCCGGCTCTCGGCCGACCTCCAGGGCCACGACGTCCTCGGCAGTGCCTGGCCGGCCTGGGCCCGGCTGACCTCGTGCGTCCTGACGGAGGCCAAGCAACGCGGCGAGGTGCTCCCGCACGTCGTGCCCGAGGAGACCGCCCAGGTCTTCCTCGGCGCCTGGATCGGCGTGCAGTTCGTCTCGCAGGCCGTGGCGGGCTGGGCCGACCTCGACGAGCGGATGTCGGCGCTGTACGGCCACCTGCTCCCCGCGATCGCCGCCCCGGCCGTCCTCGTCCGCCTGGACACCGCCCCGGACCGGGGCGCCCGCGTGATCGCCGAGGTCCACGAGAAGTCGGCGTCCCTCGCCGGCGTCCCCGGCTGACTCGTTCCCCCTACGGCCGCCTCCCGCGCGGCGCGACAGGCACACCCGCCGACGCGTACCAAACCGCTGAGACGGTTTATGTCCCACCCGGCCGACGGCGAACGGTCGGCCCGTTCGGGGGCGCTGGCGGCCGTGGCATCGTCACCGTCGTCCGTACGATCACGTCCCACCGGAAGGGCACGGGCCGCGATGACCGACTGGGAGTGGGACGAGACGCTCTTCGCGGGCACGGCCCCCTCCTACCAGCAGGGCCGGCTGCCGTACGCGCCCGGGCTGGTGCGGCGGCTCGCCGAGGTGCTCGCGGCCGACGGCACCGGACGCCTGCTCGGCGTGGGCTGCGGACCCGGCACGGTCACCCTGCCGATGGCACCCCTGTTCCGCGAGGCCGTCGGCGTGGACCCGGACCCCGGCATGATCGCCGAGGCCGAGCGCCGGGCCGCCGCCGCGGGACTGGCCGCGCGGACCCGCTGGCTACGGCTGCGTGCCGAGCAACTCCCCGCCGACCTCGGCACGTTCACGGTCGCGGTCTTCGCCCAGTCCTTCCACTGGACGGACCGGGAGCGGGTGGCGCGGACCGTCCTCGGCATGCTGGACCCCGGCGGCGCGCTGGTGCACCCGGCCGACCTGAAGACCGAGACCCGCACCACCGAAGGCCAGCCGTACCCGGCCGTGCCCTACGCGGACATCGCCGACCTGGTCACGCGGTACCTCGGCCCGTCCGCCGGGCCGGGCAGGGCCTGTTGCCGGACGGCACACCGGGCGGCGTGGCGGCGGTGCTCGCCGGGGCCGGGTTCGCGGGACCCGAGCGGCACGTCGTCCCCGGCGGGGAGGCCGTGGTGCGCACGACGGACGACGTCGTCGCCTGGACCTTCTCGATGTCCTTCTCCGCCCGCACCTGTTCGGCCCGCACCGCGAGTCCTTCGAGGCGGACCTGCGCCGCCTGCTCGGCACCACGTCCCCGCCGGGCCGGTTCGCCGAACGCCTCCCGAGCACCGAGGTGTTCGTCTGGCGCCGGCGTCTCCCGTGAGCCGCCCGAGGCCACCGGGGAAGTCCACCAGCAACGCGTGGAGCACGCCCTGTGACCACGACATTCCAGCCCCCGGCCGGCCGGCGTGGGCTCAGGGCCGGCCGCCGCGCTCCAACGGGATCCGCTCACCGGCCTCGACCGCGACCGGCAGCCGGTTCTCGGCGGGCGGCAGCGGGCAGGTCGCCAGGTCGGTGTAGGCGCAGGGCAGGTTCGCGGCGCGGTTGAAGTCGAGGGTGACCGAACCGTCGGGGCCGGGCGCGGCGATCTGCAGGGAGCGGTTCGCGGCGTACGTCGTCACGCCCGAGGTGGTGTCGGTGAACAGCACCATGAGGCCGCCGGGCGCCGAGCCGTTGAACGCGGTGAGACGGTGGCGCGCGCCGGCCAGCTCGAACTCGACCTGGCCGGGGGAGTCGTAGACGTGCTCCAGTCCCTCCACGGCGGCGCCGACCGTGACGGGCCGGGGCTCCGCGAAGGGCAGGAAGCGGCCGGTGACCACCCAGCGCGGGTCCGGTTCGTAGGCGGGCGTGTAACGGAACGCGGTGCGCAGCGCGTTGCCGGGATGGCGGGGGCGCAGGATGTCGTGGCCGCCGCGCCGGGCGACCTCCAGCACGGCGTCGCCCCAGCCGGCGTACCGGCTGTCCCGCTCGGGGACGACCCCGAACGCGTACCGGCCGCGCACCACCGTTCCGTCCACGGTCAGTTCCTCGCCCTCGGCCAGCTCGACCACCACCCCGTCGGCGGTCGCCGACCAGGCGCCGGGGGCGTCGGAGAACCGCTCCGGTTCGGGACCGAGCCAGTGCAGTCCGGTGATGGCGAGGAAGCCGTGCGGTCCGGCCAGTACCTCCTCCTTGGCCCGGTGCCACTCCTCCCACTGCTTGGCGAAGTCCGCTCGGTCAATGCCCTGCACGGTCATGTCCGCTCCCTCGGTACGGTGCTGCCGGTCGGGTCCCGCCCACCTGCCAACCACCGCACCCCACCGGTTCATCCCATCCCGTCGGCCGACTTCCCGCCGATCTCCCGCGCGGCAGCCCTCCGTTGGCGGGCCGTTCACCGTCTGGCCTCGGCTTTGTCCGGAAAATTGGCCGGTTTGCCTGTCCGGCCCCCACCGCGCGCGTCTCGTGCGGGAACGCGTGTTCACGGTCACTAGGATGTGAGACCAAGACAACCATGCGACCGGCCCGTTGGATCCGGGCCGGTCGGGTCGCCGATGCCAGGGACCGCTCCCCGGGCTGCGGTGATCTTCCTTCCCAGGAGGACCCTCCGCATGTTCCGACGAATAGGCAACGCCGTCGTCCGTCATCCCATTTGGACGATAGTGGCGTGGCTGATCGCCGCGGTGGCGATTGTCGCCACCGCCCCGAGCCTGCCCTCCAACAGTGACGAGAGCAGTTTCCTGCCCAAGAGTTACGAGTCCATCAAAGCGGCGGATCTCCAGCAGAAGGCGTTCCCCAGCGCCTTCACCCCGTCCGCGATCGCGCTCTACCAGCGCACCGACGGCGGCAAGCTCACCGCCGCCGACCAGAAGGACGTCGCCCGGATCACCACCCAGCTGGGCGACAAGCACATCGACCAGGTGCAGAAGGTCATCCCCGGCCAGCCGTCCAAGGACGGCAGGTATGCCCTGACCCTGGTGCAGATGGACAGCAAGAACGCCGGTCAGCCCAAACAGGCCGACGCGGCGAAGGAGTTGCGTGACGAGGCCAAGAAACTGGCCAAGGGCACCCATCTTGACGTCAAGCTCGGCGGCTCCGCCGCGCAGGCGCTCGACCAGCAGGACTCGTCCAAGCGCGGCGAGGCGTTGATCGGAATCGGTACCTTCGTCATCATCCTGGTGACGCTGCTGATCATCTTCCGGGCGCCGCTCCTCGCCATCCTGCCCCTGGTGCTGATCGGACTCGTGTCCGCCGTCGCCAACGGGCTGATCGCCTACGCCACCAAGCTGTTCGACCTGGAGGCCAACAGCTCGATCTCCTCCATCCTGATCGTCGTGCTCTTCGGTGTGGGCACGGACTACTTCCTGTTCCTGATATTCCGTTACCGCGAGCGTCTGCGGGCCGGTGACGAACCCAAGCTGGCCATGATCAACGCGGTGGGCCGGGTCGGCGAGGCCATCGCCTCGGCGGCGGGCGCGGTCATCATCGCGTTCCTCGCCCTGGTGCTGTCCACGCTGGGCTTCCTGAAGCAGATGGGCCCGGCGCTCGCCATCGCGGTCGGTGCCACCCTGGTCGCGGGCCTGACCCTGATCCCCGCCGTGGTCTCGCTCATCGGACCGAAGGTCTTCTGGCCCTCGAAGTCCTGGCAGAAGGAACCGCAGAACGCCCGCTTCGCCGCCCTCGGCCGGGGCGTCCAGCGCCGCCCGGCGCTGACCGCCGTCGCGTCCGGACTCGTCCTGCTCGCCCTGTCGACCGGCATCCTCGGCTACAAGGCCACCTTCGACCTGGCGTCCGGCTCCATGCCCAAGACGAAGGAGTCGATGGTCGTCCAGGACGAGATGCAGAAGGCGTACTCGGCGGGCGCCGCGGCACCCACCGACGTCTACCTGTCCAGCACCGACGGCAAGCCGCTGCAGCGGGCCGCCTTCGACGCGTACGCGCAGAAGCTCGGCGCCGTGGATGGTG
Organism: Streptomyces sp. NPDC046881; assembly: GCF_040645015.1. NCBI lineage: Bacteria > Bacillati > Actinomycetota > Actinomycetes > Kitasatosporales > Streptomycetaceae > Streptomyces > Streptomyces sp. NPDC046881. The sequence goes on from NZ_JBEYXJ010000015.1 coordinate 26,995, forward strand.
TGGCGAGCGCCCGCATGACCCAGGTGAACAAGGGCGGCACCACCGCGGACTTCACCGTCACGCTCAAGTACGAGGCGTCGACGGACAAGGCGATCGACGCCGTGGGCCGGGTCCGTGACGTCGCGCACTCCTCGGCGCCCGACGGCACCGAGGCCCTGGTCGGCGGCATGTCCTCGATCTACAAGGACATCGACGCGGCGGTCAACCACGACTACCGCACGGTCTTCCCCGTCGCCGCCCTCCTCATCATGGTCATCCTGGGCCTGCTGCTGCGCAGTGTGGTCGCCCCCTGGTACCTCATCGCCTCCGTGGGCCTCGGCTTCGGCGCCACCCTCGGTGCCACCGTGTGGATCTTCCAGGAGGGGCAGGGCCACTCGGGCCTGATGTTCATGCTGCCGGTGATCATGTACCTCTTCGTGGTCGCGATCGGCACCGACTACAACATCCTCATGATCGCCCGACTGCGGGAGGAGGCCCGCGAGGGCCGGGAGCCGCGCGAGGCCGCCGGCATGGCACTCCGGCACGCCGGGCCGACCGTCGCCGCTGCGGGCTTCATCCTGGCGGCGACCTTCGCCACGATGATGCTCGCGGGCAACTCGCTGCTCTCGGAGATGGGCTTCGCGGTCTCCTTCGGCATCGCGGTGGCCGCGTTCGTCATGGCGATGTTCTTCACGCCGAGCCTCACGGCCCTGATCGGCCACGCGGCCTGGTGGCCGGGCCACGGGGACCGGGCGGAGGTGCCGGCCGCCGGCACCGCGGGTTCCGGTCCCGTCCGGGGCGACGAGGAGCGGGACGGCACCGCCCACGATCCCGCCGGGCGCCGCGGCTAGGGTCTTTCTTCCGGATCAAGCCCCGCGACACCGGCAAGATCCGGAAGAGAGGCCCTGGCGGCACGCGGTGTGAGCGACGAGTCCTGCCGGGCCCCGCGGCCCGGCAGGACTTTTTCCTGCCCGCGACCGCGTGCCCGTACGGCTCAGCGGCCGGCGTCCGCCAGCCGGCGCAGGACCTGCACCGCCTGCTCGGCCTGCTCGTACGGCACGAAGAGGTGGTCGTGGTGGAAGCCCGCCACGACGTTGCAGCTCAGGCCCGCGTCGGCGAGAGCCCGGGCGACCGCGGCGGTCAGACCGACCGCGTCCAGCGCGGAGTGGACGCGCAGGGTGATCCACCCGGCCACGTAGTCGTACGCCATCCCGGCCGCGTCCGCGTCCGCCTGCGGCACCACGAGGGTCAGCCCCTCCTGCTCGGCGACCGTGACCACCGGAGAGACCCCGGAGGGCACACCGCCCTCGGCCATGGTGAAGACATAGCGGCCCGGGTTCAGCTCCGGCCGCATGTCGCTCAGGAGTGTGCGCAGATCCGTCTCACCGGTCACGACACCCACCCTAGGAACCCCTGACGGAAAGCCGCCGTGCCACCCTCCGCTTCCTAGTGGCTCGGTCCGGCCGCGTAGGCCAGCGGAGGGGCGATTGCCTGGGCGTCCGCTCCCTCGCCGACCCACAGCGCGATGAACAGCGCGGCGGTCGCTTCCAGCAGTCCCGCACGTTCGAGACCGCCGCCGGCCACGGGTTCACAGCCCACGTCCCGTACCAACTCACGCACACGCACGAGTGCCGTCTCGTCGTCCCCGCAGACCGGAACAGCCAATGGTCGCCCATCGAAGACGGGCGGCCGCATGCGCCACACGTCCTCGTGGCAGAGGTTGAAAGCCTTGACCACATGGGCTCCCGGGGCCGCCGCAGCCAGTTGCTGCGCGGCGGAAGGACCGCCTTCCGTCAGCAGCCGGAAGCCCGGCCCGACCGGATTGGAGCAGTCCAGCACCACCTTGCCCTCCAGGGCCGCGTGCAGGTCCCGCACCACGTCTACTCCCGCCCCGAAGGGCAGCGCGGCCAACACGACCTGACCGGAGGCGGCCGCCGCGCGCAGACTGGCAGGCTTCGCGCTGCCTCCCATGCGCGTCGCCAGCCGCTCAGCCTTGTGTGGGTCCCGTCCCCCGATAGTCACCTCGTGCCCGGCCCGCACCCAGTGGGTGGCGAGCGCGTCGGCCATGTTGCCCGTGCCCAGTACACCGATTCTCATCACGTGGTACCTCTCCGTGCTTGTTTCGACCGTTCGCACCGACGCTAGATGGCCGTGCGGGCACCATTTGGTACGTGACGACCGACGCCTTCCTCGCCGACTGCCGCGCCCGCCTCGCCTTCGACCTGCTCTCCAACACATGGAACGCCGTGGTGCTCTGGGCACTGCGCGACGGCCCCAGGCGCCCGGTCGAACTACGAGAGCGGATCGGGGGCATCAGCTCCAAGGTTCTCACCGAGACTCTGCGCCGGCTGCAGTTCAACGGACTGGTCGACCGGCAGGCAGACGACGACCGCCCATCACGGGTTGAGTACCAACTCACCGCTCTGGGCCGGACCTTGCTGGCACCCATCGACGCCGTCGGTGCATGGGCCTTCGAACACGGCGATGAGGTTTTGGCCGCCCAGGAAGCAGCATGCACTCCCGACCCGCAGTCTCCTCGTCCACCTTGCTAGGTCGTGTATCGAGAGTGGATCTTGAGCCGTGAATGATCTCGGTTCATGGGTCAGGGAGATCTCACGGACGAACCGTGGGCGGTGCTGGAGCCGTTGTTGCCGAAGGGTACGAGGGTCGGGCGGCCACCCGTCTGGCCTCGGCGGCAGTTGATCGACGGCATACGGTTCCGAGTCCGAACCGGTGTTCCGTCGTGGAGACCGGTCGACCGGCCGTCATGGAACCGGACCCGGTGCCAGCCGAGCTCGTCCTGCCGCGCAAGGTCGCCGCGGGACTCCGGGCCGCGCGGTCGAGCGGCTGGACACCCCGCTCCGACGGCTCGCCGTTCGAGCCGCGCCTTTCCGCCGCCGGCTGACCGGGACGGAGCGCCGGAGGGTCCAAGAAATGGTTTGCCGACCCGGTGGCTGTGTGTCACCGTTCGGCCTGGACCGGCAGTTGATCATCGGCGGCCGGTCGATGTCGACATGTCGGCGGCCTCTCGGGGATCCACCGGAGAGGTGACGAAACGATGGGAACCGGTGCCGTGGGGAACAATTACGAGGACGAGTGTCGCCGGTCGTTGGCCGAGGAGCAGGCGAAGAGCCTTGCCGGGACCAACAACTGGGAACATGTGGACAGGGAGCGGGTCCACCAGGACTGGGACGTCCTGTACCGGGAGATCACGGCTTTCCTGGACGGCGGCTCCCTGCCAGGCGACCAGCAGATCCAGGAGCTCGTCCGCAGGCACTTCGACATCGCCTGCCGGTTCTACACCCCCTCCAGGGAGGCTTACGTCGGCATGGCGCTCTTCTACGCCGAGGACGAGGCCATGAGGGCGTTCCACGATTCCTACCACCCCGGGATGGTGGATTTCCTGGGCGCCGCGATCAAGGTGTTCGCCGAGCAGGGGAGCGGGTTCGCCCCCAGCGCAGGGGCCGAGGCTTCGGCGTAGTCGGGCGGCACGGGCCAGGAAGCAGAGACCGGGGTCTCGGGCTGGTACCGAGACAACATCGTGCGTGAGGACGACTTCGCCTGCGTCTTCTGCGGGAGCGATCTGCCAGCGGCGTGGAACGTGGATCCCGCTGCGTGAGACGGCGGGTCACTGCCACTCGTTAATGGTCGCGACGAGGACGGTCGCCTCGTAGCGGACGGCGAGCTTGTCGTATCGCGTGGCGACAGCGCGATGTCTCTTGAGGCGGTTGATCCCGCACTCGACCGCGTGACGCTCGCGGTAGTCGGCCGGGTCGAATCGCGGCGGCCGGCCGCCGCGGGAGCCGAGCTTCCGGCGGTTGCGCGCCTGGTCGGCCTTGTCTGGGATGGTGCAGCGGATCCCGCGTCCGCGCAGATAGGCGCGGTTCTTGCGGGAAGCGTACGCCTTATCGGCCCGCACCCGGTCGGGGCGGAGGCGTGGCCGGCCCGGCCCGGTGCGAGGCACGCGGATCTTCCCCAGCACGGGCTCGAACTGAGGCGAGTCGCCGCGCTGACCGGCCGTGACCACGATCGCCATGGGCTTCTGACCGTGCTCGACAGCCAGGTGCAGCTTGGTGGTGAACCCGCCGCGCGAACGTCCCAGCCCGTGATCGCCGGGCTCGGTTAACACGCCACCCGGTGGTTCTTTCTGCAGGTCATCCTGCTTGTGGGCCCCGGCCGCATGCTGATGAGCTCGGCACACCGTGGAGTCGACGCTCAGGTCCCATGTGATCGCACCTTCCGCGTCGGCCAGGGGCTGGAGACGGGTGAGGATCCGGTGCCAGGTGCCATTCCGCTGCCATCGGCGGAATAGGTCGTAGATCCGGCCCCACGGTCCGTACTCGACGGGCACGTCCCGCCACGGAACACCGGTTCGGACGCGGAACCGTATACCGTCGATCAACTGCCGCCGAGGCCAGATGGGTGGCCGCCCGACCCTCGTACCCTTCGGCAACAACAGCTCCAGCAGCGCCCACGGTTCGTCCGTGAGATCTCCCCGACCCATGAACCGAGATCATTCACAGCTCAAGATCCACTTTCGATACACGGCCTAGAAGGGTCAACCGCATGAGTGCAGACGTCGCCAGCAGATGAGTGCACATCCCAGGGTGAGGAAGGCTTCGTGGATGTCGTCGCGGATCTCCCAGCGGATCCGCAGGCGGCGGAACCAGCGCAGGTGGGCGAATGCGCGCTCGCTTCCCGCCACCGTGCACCGCGCCGGCCGAGCACCTCCAGTGCCGCCTGCCGGGTGCGCAGCGCGTGCGCCAGCTGGATCGTGTCGCTCCCCAGCGCGTTGAGGGACTTCGCCGACACATCCGGGGCGGCGGCCAGCTCGGGTTTGCCGGGAAGAGCAGGGTCGCCGGCGAACAGTCTCGTCGAGCGTGACCGCCCGTCCTGCCCCCGAACCCTCCCCTTCCGCAGCGGCCTTGCGCATACCCACTGGCACACCGCTTCTGCTGTACCTCTCGGCAAGCTTGGACGGGTGATCGAGGCGGGTCGCGTCCCACGGAGTTCGTTCCCCAACGCCGCCCGTGCGTGTGAACTACCGGATCAGCTCACGATGTTCTGGGTTGTTCTCAAGGAAGTTGACGCGTCAATTACGTAAGCTGGACACAAGTCGACAAAGCATCCACCGCTCGCTACGGTCGATTTGTAGGCGTCGCAAGGCGGAATCCACCGGCCCACATGGTTCCCAACGCATCGCGGTGCAAATGCTGTGGTCTGCTCCGGCCGGGTCAAGGCGCCGGGTGCGCGTTCCATCTCGAAGGAGAGGATAGCTATGCGTGCGAAGCGAATCATGGCAGTCCTGGCGAGCCCCCTCGCCGCAGCAGCACTGGCGTTCTCGCCGACGCTGGTGGCGCAGGCGGCAGTCGGTACCGGTCAAGCGTCGACGGTGGTCGCCCCGCAGGTCCCAGAAGCAAAGAGTCCCAGCAAGCAGGGTGCGATAGACGGAGCAGCGGCCGGAAGCAAGGACGGAAAGCACTGCAATTGGGGATTGCACGATAACCCCGAAGCAAAAAAGAGCGCTTATAAGAAGGAGAGGGACTACAAGGCGTACGAGGACGCCTATGAAGCGGCGTACAAGACGGCCTACGAGAAGCTCGACGATACCTGCGACCCCGATGAGTAGTGCTCAGTGCCCGTACGGGTCGCCCACTCGGTGAGAATTGCCGCACGCCACGTGCGTGAGTCCGTCAAGACACTGATCGGCCTTCTGAGCGGCGGGACTCTCGCTCCCGACGTACGCGAAGACGCCACGCTCGTTGCCCCAGTCGACCTGGGCCTGGGCGCCGGGGATCACCTCGAACCGCCGGTGCAGGACCACTCTGTAGAAGTGGTGCTCGGAGACTCCGGAGATAGCCCGCAATGACGATCGACCGTGTCGCCGGCCTCGCGGAGACCCGGCGCGCCCTCGCCGACGGGGACGTGACCTTCCGTGCGCTGGTGGAGCAGGCCCTGGCTCGGATCGAGACCACGCAGCCGACGCTGAACGCCTTCCGGATCGTGCGCACCGAGGCCGCGCCCGGCCGCCCGGGTCCCGGGCTGGCGCCCTGGCCGTCGGATGCGGGCAGTCGCGCACCAAAGCACAGGGACGCACGGTATCACTGGCAGGGCGCGCTCCTGGCGGTCGTCCACGGCCGCGCGCTGGCCGAAGCAACCGAACCAGGTGACTACCTGGCTTTACGCAACTCACGTTGCGACATGACAAGCGTGTCCGCACGGACGTGCGGATAACCGCGAGGCCTCGAGATCCACTGTCACACGGTTCGAGGCCCCGCATGGGAGTTATCCCGCAACCAGCCGCGGTCCTAGGTGTTGCGGGACATGGCGTTGGTGACACAGGCCGATGTCAGTGAAACCAAGATGCTTCGACGGGCATCGGTCGGGTACCGTGCGGGCCATGTCGAGTCCTGAGTCAGACAAGGTGGGGGCTTTCGGTCACGCCGTCAGCCCCTGAACTACTGAGCTCGTAGCCCTGTCGTCGCGCCGCATTCTGCGGCCGGGCGAGCGTGCCCTTGGGGCTGGCCGCGGTGACGAGATGACCTTCTCGTGCTTCTCCTCACCTCGGAGCCACTCGATGCCTCTCCCGCTGTACCTGCTTGCCATGGCGGTTTTCGCCATGGGCACCTCGGAATTCATGCTTGCCGGCCTCTTGCCGGACATCGCCTCAGACCTCGATGTCACAGTCGGGACCGCCGGAACGCTCACCTCGGCCTTCGCGGTCGGCATGATCGTCGGTGCCCCACTTTTGGCCGCGCTTGCCCGCAACTGGCCCAGGCGCGCCAGCCTTCTCGGGTTCGTCCTCGTTTTCGCGGCAGCTCATGCCGTGGGCGCCATGACCACCAGCTTCCCGGTCCTGTTCGCCACCCGGGTCGTCGCCGCGCTCGCGAACGCAGGGTTCCTTGCCGTCGGTCTGACGGCTGCCGCCACGCTGGTCTCACCCGACAAGAAGGGACGTGCGCTGGCCGTGCTGCTGTCCGGCACGACGGTGGCCACGATCGCCGGTGTCCCTGGCGGCTCGGTGCTCGGCACGTTGCTCGGCTGGCGGGCCACGTTCTGGACTGTCGCCGCTCTCTGCCTGCCGGCAGCTCTCGGCATCCTGAAGGGAATCCCAGCAGGACGTGATGAAGATGAGGCGACGGGCAGGCCAGCGTTGCGAGCGGAGCTCGCCCAGCTCACACGGCCGCGGATGATTCTGGTGATGCTGCTCGGCGCGCTGGTGAACGCGGCAACCTTCGGAAGCCTCACCTTCCTCGCCCCCGTGGTGACCGACAGCGCCGGCCTGGGCGAGTTGTGGATCTCTGTCGCTCTGGTGCTCTTCGGCGCCGGTTCCCTCGTGGGCGTCACCGTCGCCGGCCGGCTGTCCGACCGGCGTCCCGGTCCGGTCATCGCAGTCGGCGGCCCACTGCTGCTCATCGGCTGGCCGACCCTCGCGATGCTGGCCAACGAGCCGGTCGCCCTGTTCATCCTCGTGTTCATGCAGGGCGCACTGTCGTTCGCGCTGGGCAGCACGCTGATTACGCGGGTCCTCTACGAGGCCGCGGGAGCCCCCACCATGGCCGGCTCGTATGCGACCGCGGCGCTCAACGTGGGCGCCGCCGTCGGCCCCGTCATCGCTGCGGCCACCCTCAGCACCGAAGCCGGGGACCTCGGGCCGCTCTGGGCAAGCGGACTCCTCGTCGCGGTCGCGCTGCTCATCGCGTTCCCCCTCCTCACCGCCATCACGGCCGGCCGGAGCACCGAGGTGCTCCGGTGAGCCTTCCTCAGCCTCGCTTGCAGCATCATCTGCTGGCGACGGCTGAAAAGCTCCGGCCGCGTCAACCGTTGGCGTCCTGGGCGGCCCTGAAGCCGCGATCTTCGATCACAGGGAAGACCTGCTGCGTGGTGGTGATCCAGTTGTCGATGTCGGCATGAGACGACCTGATGGCGCTGATCAGCGCCTCAACCACGTCCAGCTTCGGCTTACCGACGTTCAGGCTGAGCTCGCCCATCGAGACCTCTCGGTACGACATGACCAGCTGCCACCAGAACCGCATCAGGCATCATCACGAAAGCCGTTGTTGAGGTCAGTCAGGGGCACGTCCAGACAGTAGCAACCACGTTCGCTCACGACGTGGGCACGCCCGCAGGCCCGCCTGGAGCATTCCGTTAGGAGTTCTAAGGGTCGTCGGGCCGGTCGGCCGCCCAGGCGTCCTGTGGGCGGACGGTCGGCATGCCGGGCAGCGCGAGGGACGCGACACCGCCGGGCCTGTGACAACGGGTCCCCGCGAGGCGACAGCCGCTCTGCTGCTCCACAACTCCCGTACGGCGCAAGGCGTTACGGAACCCCCGTCGGCCCACCGCGTTCTCGGAGCGCGGGGCGCATGCTCGTGTGAGCCCTGTATGCGCCCCCTGCCCCGCGACAAGACTGCGCTGTCGGCGGGCGGCGGCCGCCACCGTCCGCCCGTCGTCCGAGCCGAGAAAGGCAGGTGGCCCGCCGTGCTGTTGCGTCTGCCCACGTCCGTGACGGAAGCCCGGGAATGCCTGGCCGAGGGGGCCGTACCGATCGGCGGGGCGACGCTCGTGTGGGCGACCTGGCAGCGGGACGGATTCCCCGAAGCGGCGTTCTCCCTGCGGGAGTTGCCGGAGGCCAACGTCCTGGGGCCGGACACCGTCGGCGGTGCCGTGCTCCTGCACCGGATCGACGCCACCGTGCCGGACGTCCTGCGGCTGGCCGCCGGCACCGTCGGCACCGGTGCGGTGCGGCGGACGGCGACCGTCGGCGGCAACATCGTCGGCAGCACGCTGCGCTGCCTGCTGCCCGCCGCACTCGTCCTGGACGCCCGGGCGACCGTCCTGGAACCCGACGGCGTCCGCGAGGCGGACCTGGCCGAGGTGGTCGCCAAGCGTCCCGTCCTGCTCAGCCTGCGCTGGGACCCGCCGACGGCCTCCGCGTACCGCAAGCTGTCCGGCGAGGTGGGCGGAGCACCGCCCCTCGTCGTGGCCTCCGCGCTGCACGCCCGGATCGGGGCGCCCGACCGTCTGCGCGTCGCCGTACGGGACGGCTACGACGTCCTGAGCGGCACCACCCCGTGCGAGCCCGACGCCGGAGCGACCCTCGACGCGCTGCGCGCCACGGCCCTCGGTGACCTGCCCGCCGCCGCCTGGGACGTCGTCCGGCCCCAGGTCGTCGGCCTCCTGGAGAGCCGCGGCACGGACTGACGCGACGGCCGGCCCGCCGGTCGTTTGCGGTCTCGGCAAAGACGCTGGCCGGTCGGCGCCGTCCTGCCCGAACCTGGCCCGGTACCCGACCCGCGTACCGGAGAGGCGGACGATGACCGTGCCGACGACGTCCCTGGCCCAACCCCCTGCGCTGAGCAGACGCAGACGCTGGACGGTGCTGGCCGTCTGCTGTCTGAGCATGTTCCTGGTCGGCCTGGACACCACCATCGTGAACGTCGGCCTGCCCGCCATCGGGCGCGGCCTGGACGTGGGGACCCGCGGCCTGGAATGGACCGTGGACGCCTACACCATCGTCCTGGCGGGTCTGCTGATCTCCTCCGGCGCGCTGGCGGACCGCTTCGGCCGGCGGCGGGTGTTCCAGTGGGGGCTGACCGTCTTCGGGGTGGCCTCGCTGGGCTGCGCGCTGGCCCCGTCGGTGGGCGTGCTGGTCGCGGCCCGCGCGGTGCAGGGCATCGGCGCCTCCATGCTCAGCCCCGTCGCCCTCGCGATCGTGGTGAACGCGATGCCGGACCCGCGGGAGCGGGCGCAGGCGATCGGCGTGTGGGCCTCGGTGTTCGGGCTCAGCATGGCGGCGGGCCCGGTCACCGGCGGCGCCCTCGTCGCGGGCCTCGGCTGGCGGTCGCTGTTCTGGATCAACGCGCCGGTCATCGTGGCCGCCCTCGTGCTGAGCGCGGTGTTCGTGCCCGAGTCCCGGGCCCGGCAGGCGCGGCGGCTCGACCTTCCGGGGCAGCTGCTGCTGATCGTGACGATCGGGGTGTGGGTCGGCGTCCTCATCGAAGGGCCGCGCATCGGCTGGACGTCACCGGCGGCGCTGGCCGCCTACGCGGTCGCCACGGCGGCCACGGTGGCGTTCGGCCGGCTGGAGTTGCGCCGGGACGAGCCGCTCATGGATCCCCGGCTCTTCCGCGGCCCGGCGTTCAGCGGCGCGGTCCTGGGCGCCGTGGCCGTGTTCGTCGCCCTGAACGCGGCGCTGCTGCTCAACACCCTCTACCTGCAGCACACCCGGGGCTTCAGTCCGCTGGCCGCCGGGACGGCGACCCTGCCCATGGCGGTCGGTGCGACCGTCTGCGCCCCGTGGTCCGGCCGCCTGGTCGGCCGTAGCGGCCCGCGGTTGCCGTTGTGCCTGGCGGGCGGCTTCCTCACCGCCGGCGGGCTGTGCCTGTCCGGGCTCGACCGGGACACGGGCCTCCCGCTGCTGCTGTTCGCCTACCTGCTCATCGGGATCGGGTTCGGCTTCGCCAACGCGCCGATCACCAACACCGCGGTCAGCGGGCTGCCGCCCGCCCGGGCCGGCGTGGCGGGCGCGATCACGTCCACCGCGCGTCAGGTCGGCGCCGCCCTCGGGATCGCCCTCGCCGGCGGCCTGGTCGCGGACACCGGCCCGGCCGGGCTCGCCCACGCCGCCCGCCCGGGCTGGCTCCTGGTGGCCGGCTGCGGGCTCGTCGTACTCCTCGTGGCCCGCGCGGCGGGGCGCACGCCACGGACGCGGGTCTCCGGTACGGCGTCCGTGGCGGGGGCACGCTGAACGCCCGGGGTGTTCGCCGGGCCGCCGGGGGCGTGCCATCGTGGCGGGTATGGCGACGGAACCGGACGTGGCGGTGCTGGTCGGGCTGCAGGCCTCCGGGAAGACCACGTTCTACACGCGGTGCCTGTCCGACCGGTACGCGCTGGTCAGCAAGGACCTGTTCCCGCGCGGTGCCCGGAACAAGCAGCGCCGGCAGATGAGGCTGCTGGCGGAGCACCTGGCGGCCGGCCGGGCCGTGGCCGTGGACAACACCAACCCCTCGCCGCAGGAGTGGGGTCCGCTGGTGGAGGCGGCCCACGCCCGGGGCGCGACCGTCACGGCCTACTGGTTCCCGCCCGACGCGGCGGGTTCCCTCCGGCGCAACGCCGGCCGCGAGGGCCGCGACCGGGTTCCCGACGTCGGCGTCCTGGCCACCCTGAAGCGGCTGCGCAGGCCGACGGCGGCGGACGGGTTCGACGCGGTGCACGAGGTGCGGTTCGACGGGCGGGGCGGTTTCGAGGTACGGCCCTGAACTTCCCCCCGAGAGAGTGGGTTTCCCGGATTCGGCTGTTTTGTTCCCCACCCGGAAACCCCTGGTGAGAGGGGACCGGCGCCGGAAACACAAGGTCGGCGGGGCCTACCGGTTCGACGGCCGACGGGATACCCCTGGAAGGGCGGCCTCCGCCGAGGCCGCTACCCCGTGGAAGGAGTCCGGCCGTGGACGGATGGTACGTGGACGACCGCTGCACGAACTGCGACGTGGCCCGGCAGTTCGCACCCGAGCTGATCGTCGAGGCCGACGGGAAGTCGCGCATCCTGCGCCCGCCGGCCGACGAGGCGGAGAACCGGCGCTTACACGCGGCCGTCTTCGCCTGCCCCACCCGCTCGATCCGGCCGGTGACCGGCCGGGCGGACCAGACGCTGGACCCGTTCCCGATGCCCCTGGACGACGGCGTACTGATCTGCGGGCACAACTCGCCGCACACCGCCGGCGCCAACTCCTACCTGCTCCGGCGGCCCTCCGGCACCAGCATGATGATCGACACGCCCCGCTGGAGCCGCACCCTGGCCGAGCGCTACACGGCCGCGGGCCCCGTCACCGACGTGCTGCTCACCCACCGCGACCACGCCGCACACGGCCGCCGCTACGCCGACCACTTCGGCGCCCGGCTGTGGATCCACGAGGACGACCTCGACGCCGCCCCGGACGCCGACCAGGTGATCCGCGGCCTCGATCCGCTGGAGATCGCCGAAGGCGTCACCGTCCACCCCCTGCCCGGTCACACCCGGGGCAGCGTCCTCTACCTCGCCGACGACCGGTACTGCTTCAGCGGCGACAGTTTCTTCTGGTCGCGTACGACCGCTGATCTGGAGGTCGCCGAGAGCGTGACCTGGTACTCCATCGAGGAACTCGCCGCGTCCCTGGCCAGGACGGCAGGGCGGCTGCGGTTCGAGTGGGTGCTGCCGGGCCACGGGGACCGGCGCCGCCTGCCGGCCGACGAGATGTCCCGGCGGCTGCACGCCCTGGCGGACCGCACCCGCCTGCTGCGCCCGCGCCCGATCGACTTCACAGGGCTCCGCTGGTGAGCACCGGCCGGGCCGTTCGCCGACGGGCCCAGAGGCGCTCGGAGTCGGGGATCACGTGGTGTCCGTCCGGCCGTCCTCATCCGACAGCGCCGCCGGTCACCCCGGCGGCGAGCCGGCGCTGGGCGACGACGAGGAGCGCGGACGCGGGGAGGGACGCCAGGACCGCGGTGGCCATGATGGCGTTCCACTGGTTGGTGTGGGCACCGATGTACTCGTAGATGCCGACGGTGACCGGTCGCACCGTGTCCGTGGTGTTCAGGGTCAGCGCGAAGAGGAAGTCGCCCCAGGCGAACAGGAAGCTGAACACGCCCGCGGTGATCAGTGCGTTGCGGCTCACCGGCAGCACCACCGACCACAGGACGCGCAGCCGCCCGGCGCCGTCCACGCGGGCGGCCTCGACGATCTCGCGTGGAACGGCCCGCATGGCCGCCCGCAGGACGAGGATCGCGAAGGGCACCCCGGCGGTGGAGTCGGCGAGGATCAGACCGGCGTACGAGTCGAGGAGCCCGAGGCCGGTGTAGGCGCCGTACAGCGCGTTGGCCACGACGATGCCCGGCACCATCTGGGTCACCAGGACGCCGAACAGCACGGGAGTGGTGCCCCGGAGCGGGAACCGGGCCAGCGCGTAGGCCGCCGGCACGGCGAGGGAGAGGCTCAGCACCACACTGCCGAGGGCCACGACGAGGCTGGTGAACAGGTTGCGGCCTTGGTCGTGCAGGGCGGTGGTGTAGCCGCTGAAGTCCGGGTGGCGGGGGAACCAGCCCGCCCCCGGGTCGGCGCCCGCCGGTTGCAGGGAGGCGTTCACCATCCAGTACACCGGGAACAGCATCACCGCGAGCAGGGCGACACCGGCGATCGTGGACAGCCGGCCGCGGGTGGGCTTCATGGCACCGTCCTTCAGGCGTTCCGGGCGCGACGGCCGGCGCGCAGGTGGACGAGGGCGAAGACGAGCGAGACGAGGATGAGGACGTTGCCCAGGGCGGCACCGCGTCCGAAGTCGAACTGCTCGAAGGAGAGCGCGTAGGACCGGGTGGCGAGCGTCTGCGTGGCCTCGGCCGGTCCGCCGCCGGTCACCACGAGGATGATGTCGAGGACCTTGACCGTGTAGACCGCGCCCAGCACCAGCACGACGCCGGTGACGGGCCGCAGCAGCGGCCAGGTGACGTGGCGGAACACGGCCAGCGGGCCGGCGCCGTCCAGCTTCGCCGCCTCGTACAGGTGCTCCGGGATGTCCTGGAGGCCGCCGTACAGGAGCGCGGTGTTGAAGGGGACGCCCACCCAGATGTTGACCAGGATCACCGAGACCAGCGCCTGGGAGGTGCCGGTGAGCCAGGGGATGCCGGAGGACACCAGGTGGAGGTCGCGCAGCACCCGGTTGACGACCCCGGAGTCGGTGTCGAGCATCCACCGCCAGGTCGTCCCGGAGACGACCAGGGGCAGCAGCCAGGGCAGCAGCAGGAGCGACCGCAGGACGCCGCCCAGCGGAAACCTGCGCCGGAAGAACAGGGCGATGCCCAGCCCGAGCACGAACTGCCCGGCGAGCGAACCGGCCGTGAACAGGACCGTGGTCAGCAGCGCCTCCCGGAACATGTCCGACGACAGGACGTCCGCGTAGTTGCGCAGCCCCACGAACGGCGCGGTACCGGTGTAGAACGTCGTGGTCGTGTACCGCTGGAAGCTCATCACGACGTTCCTGACGAGCGGGTAGCCGAAGAACAGCAGCAGGTAGGTCAGCGCGGGCAGGAGGAACAGCCACTGCGTGACGCGCTCCCGCAGCCGTGCCCGCCTCCGGTCAGGAGCCGGTCGCGGTCCGCTGCGCACGCCTGAGTGCTTCCTGCGGTGTCTGCTCACCCGTCAGCGCGGCCTGCACCGCGGTGTAGATCCCGGTCGCCGCGCGGGGCCACTCGACGCCGAGCCGGCTGGTGCGGGACCGGGCCCGCTGCACGCTCTCGGCGAACGCGGCCATCGAGGGGACCTCGTGGGCGTACCGGGACGCCACCGCGGAACGGGACGGTACCGTGTGGTACTGCTCGGCCAGGGCCAGCATGTTCTCCGGGTCGTTCAGACAGGCCAGCACCCGGGCGGCCGCGCGCTGCCGGGCCGCGGAGGAGTTCTGCGGCACGGTCCACACCTCACCGCCGAGCGGGGTGACGAGGGTCTGCCCGGGCACGCGGACCGGGAGCGGGGCCACGCCCCAGTGCAGGTGTCCGGCCTTGTTCAGCTCGGAGATCCGCCAGGGGCCGTTGACCATCATGGCCGTCTTCCCGGCCACGAACTGGTCGTGGACGTCGGCCTGCGTCCAGTTCAGCACCGACCTCGACATCGATCCGCTCTCGACCAGATCGACCCAGAGCCGGAGGGCCTGCGCGGCTTGCGGGGTGTCCAGCCGGGTCTCGTCGCCGCCGTTGGACCACAGGAAGGGCAGGAACTGCCAGGTGCCCTCGAAGGTGGCGTTCGCGTCCACCGCCATGCCGTAGCGCCCCGGGCGGGTCAGCTCGGCCGCGGCCGTCTTCAGCTGCGCCCACGTCTTCGGTACGGCGACCCCGGCCTCCGCGAGCATGTCCTTGTTGTAGAACAGGGCGATCGTGCTGACCGTGGGCGCCAGCCCGTACACCTTCCCCTGGTACGTGCCCGCCGACAGGATGCCCTCGGCGTAGCCGCCGGAGTCGACGCCGTACCGGTCCAGCGGCGTCAGGGCGCCGGTCCGCGCGATCTGCTGCACATCCGGGTTGTCGAGCATCAGTAGATCGGGCAGGGTCCGCGAGGACGCCTGCCGCAGCACCTGCGGGACGAGCGAGGCGCCCGGCACGCTCCGGTGCTCGACGGTGACCCCGGCGGCCTTGCCGCAGGCGGTGAGCCGCTCACCCCACTGGGCGTGCTCGGTCGCGTCGGTGTAGTAGTCGAGCGCGGTGATGGAGGTGGCCTTGCCGCCGGCGGACGCGGAGCCGGTCTCGCCCCCGCACCCGGCGGCGGCCAGGACCAGGGCGACGGTGCCGAACAGAGCGGTGAACCGCCGCCCCGACGGTATGGCCGCTGAGCTCATGTGGTGCCTTCCGCGCAAGATCCGGTGCCGCAGGGGAAGTGCGGGCGAGAGGGTCCATACCGGCATGTTCCGGTCCGGCCAGGGATGCTACCGCACACGACCGATCGGATGATCACAGGATCGGATGACTGCGGCCGCGGCCTCCCCGATCATCGCCGCCACGGCCTCGGGCCGGGACAGGGGAACGGCGTGCGAACCGTCCAGCAGGCTCTCGGTGGCCGCCATGCGCTGTGCCATGAAGCGCTGAGCCGTCGGGTTGAGCATCCGGTCGGCGGCGGCGACGGCGTACCAGGACGGTTTCGACGCCCACGCCGGCGAGCCCGAACCGGCGGTCAGCGCGCTCCGGGCGAGGGGCCGTTGCCGCACGGACAGGACACGGGCGGCCCGGGCGGACAGGTCGGCGGCGTACATCTCGGCGAAGCGCTCCCCGCGGAGGTACAGCTCGCCGTCCGTGCCCGCGGAAGGCCTCCCCGGGAGGGCGGCGGTGAACGCCGTGTCCGCCCCCGGCATCGGCGGGAAGCGGTCCGTGACGTCCAGCAGGCACTCGCCGGCGTCGAGCCCGAACGCCGCGACGTACGCCAGGGCCACGACGTTGTCGGCGTCGGCAGCCGTGACGACCGCGCCCCCGTAACCGTGGCCGACCAGCACCACCGGGGTGCCGAGCTGCCGCACCACGCTGCCGATGTAGGCGGCGTCGTGCGCCAGGCCGCGCAGCGGGTTCGCCGGGGCGCGCACCGCCAGCCCGGCCGCGTGCAGGAGCCGGATCACCCCCGTCCACGACGAGGCGTCGGTGAACGCCCCGTGGACGAGCACGACGGTCGGCGGTACGGGGATGGGTCCGGGCACGTCGGTGACCTCCGACTGGGTGGGGTTCCCAGCCAAGCCCATCCCGGTCCGCCCGGCATCGCGTGAACGTACCAGGGATTCGCTCAGTCCTCGGGCAGGGCCGTCACCAGGTTGGCCAGCTGTACCCGGGAGTTGACCGACAGCTTGCGGAAGGCGGCGGTCAGATGCGTGTTCACGGTGTGCGGGGACACGACGAGCAACTCCGCGGCCGTACGGTTGCTGTGGCCCTCGGCGACCAGCCGCGCCACCTTCCTCTCCGACGCCGTGAGCGCCTCCCAGCCCTGCACGGGACGCCGCCCGCCCGCCGCCCGCCGGCCCCCGGCGCCCGCACGCCGCAGCTCGCGCTGCAGCTGCGCCGCCACCGCGTGCGCGCCCGACGCGGCGAACGCGGCCTGGGCCTCGGTCAGAACGGTCACCGCCTCGGGCCTGCGCCCCGCCGCGAGCAGCGCCCGCCCGAGGTCGGCTCGGGCCGCAGCCCGGACCAGCGGGCGCGGGCTGCTCCGGAGCAGGGCGACGGAGCGTTCCAGCAGGGCCGGGTCGTCGAGCACCAGCCCGCGGGCCCGCGCCGCGATCCCCGTGGCCGTCGGCACCGACGGATTGCGCTCGGCGTGGGCCTCCGCCTGCGCGGCCAGGTCCTCGGCGAGCTCCCGGTCCGCGCCGCGCACAGCGATCCGGATCGCGGAACCCACCCAGGTGCGCAGCAGCCGCCAGCGCAGGAAGGGACCCTCCTCCTGCACCCGGCGGATCCGGTCGACGGCGAGCCGGACGTCCCCGTCGGCCTCGGCGTGGACCGCCTCCAGGAAGCGCACCGCGGCCGTGTTCCCCGGGTTCGGCTTGGCCGCCAGCCTCGCGCGCGCCTGGTCCAGGTGCTCCCGCGCCGCCTCCCGGTCACCGCGCAGCAGGGCGATCCGGGAGCGGATCACCCGGCCGTTCACCTGCTGGACGTGCGCCTGGACGTCGTCCTCCAGACGCTCCATCGTCACGAGGTCGGCCTCGGCGTCGTCGAGCCTGCCCAGCTCCAGGTGCTGCTGGCCCTGCGCCCACAGCAGCATCGCCTCGCGGACCCCGCCGGCCTCGTCGGCCGCCTTCGCCAGCAGCCGCTCGCCGGTCCCGAAGTCGTCCACGTGCTGGTGGGCGACGATCTCCTCGGGGACGTAGGCGGGGTCGACGGCGCAGAGCGCCGAGAAGCGCTCCCGGGCGAGGGCGTTCTCGCCCGCGTTCAGCGCGATCTCACCGAGCGCGAACAGCGCCTGGACATGGGCTTCCCGGTCGCCGATCGCCAGCGCCGCCCGCAGCGCCTCCTCGCCGGCCGCCCGCGCCGGCACCAGGTCGTGCGCCCGGGACAGGGCCAGCGCCCGCAGCGCGGCCAGCCGCGCGCCCACCTCCGGCGCGGCACCCCCGACCGCGAGGGCCGCCTCGGTGCGGCGGCGCAACTCGTCGGCGAGATCCAGGTTCCACAGCGTGCCGCCGAGGGCGGCGTGCAGCCGGCCGAAGACGTCCACGGGCGGCCGGCAGGCCAGCAACCGGTCACCGGTCGACAGCGCCTCCCGGTTGCGGCCGGCCCGGGTCAGGCAGACGATCGCGTGCTCACCCACGGCGAACCACGACGGCCGCGCGGTCGGCACCAGGTCCAGGGCGCGGGTCACGAGGTCGGCGGCGAGCTGCGGGGTGACCGGCAGCACGTCGTCGGCGGCCCGCCGCAGCAGCGCCACCGCCTCCTCGTCCCCGGGCTGGGCACCCCTGAGGACGTGGGACACCACGTCGATCGGCTGGTGGCCCGCGGCGACGAGCCGGCTCGCGGCCTCCCGGTGCAGCGCCTTGCGGGCCGACGGCGGGACATCCACGTACACCGCCTGGCGCAGCAGATCGTGCCGGAAGACCAGCTGGTCGCCGTCGTCCTCCAGCAGGCCAGCGCGCACCGCCTCCTCCAGCGCCGGGATCAGCTCGACCGGCGGCCGGCCGCAGAGCGCGGCGGCGTCCCGGAAGGCGAAAGCGCGCCCCAGCACCGCTCCCCTCTGCAGGAAACGCAGTGTGTCGGGGTGCAGCGAGCCGAGCCTGCCGCGCACACCCACCACCAGCCCCGGGGGCACCGGCTCGGCCGAGCCGTCGGCGGTCCGCAGTCCGGCGAGCATCTCGACGGCCAGGAACGGGTTGCCGCCGGCCCCTTCGAGCAGGTCACGCACCCGGTCGTCGACGGCGCCGCCCAGGACGTCGTCGGCCAGCAGGCCGATGGCCGCGCCGGACAGCGGGCCCAACGCCACGGTGTGCACCGGGAGTTCGTCCCGGACGGCCGAGACGATCTCCTCCGCGGGCCCGTCGGCGCCCCGCCGCTCGGACAGCAGCCACAGCACCGGCGAGGTCCGCAGCCGCCGCGGCAGCTGTTTGAGCGCGAACCGGCTGAGCGGGTCGGCCCACTGGACGTCGTCCAGGGCGAGCAGCACCGGCGTGCCGGCGGCCCGCTCCTCGATCACCTCGGCCAGGCGCTCCACCAGCCAGATCCGCTGATCGTGCCGGCGCGCGAGATCGACCAGCGCATCACCGGACAGCAGCGGCCTGTCGCCGTGCAGGACACAGGTCGCCAGCGACGACAGCGGCACGAGGTGATGCAGTTCGTCGGCCTTGCCGAGACCGACGGAGAACCCCGCCGCCGCGGCCCCGGCGACGACTTCGGTGAGCAGCGTGGTCTTGCCGATGCCCGGTTCCCCGCGGATCAGGGCCAGCGCCCCGCTCCCGGTGCGCGCCACCGAGCCGATCAGGGCCCGCAGCTCCGCCAGCTCGGCCTCCCGGCCGCGCAGACCGCTGCGGGACAGCGATCCGCCTGCCCCCGCCACTCGGGCCCTCCCCCTCTGCGCACGCACCGGCCGCGCCGGCGCCCCGGAGGCCCACTATGGCAAGACCAGCAGCTCAGCGCCTACGCGAGGGGTGCGGCGAGTGACCCAGCTCATGCCGCGCGGTGCCGGGCGGAGCTGCGCCACTCGGCCGGCGTGACGCCGTAGGCCGCCCGGAACACCCGGCTGAAGTGGGAGGCGCTGGTGAAGCCCCAGCGGTGCGCCACCGCGGCGATGGTCAGGTTCGCCGCCTCCCGGCGGGCCAGGTCACGCCGGCACCGCTCCAGCCGGCGCTGCTGGATCCACCGGCTGACGGTGATGTCCTCCAGCGCGAACAGCTTGTGCAGGTAGCGCACCGAGATGTGGTGGGCCCGGGCGATGGTGTCCGGCGTCAGGTCCGGGTGCGCGAGGTGCCGGTCGATGTACGCCCGGATCCGCACCAGCGACAGCCGGGCCGCGTCCGCCGTGTCCACGCCGTCCCTGCCGAGCCGCTCCTCGGCCAGCGTCTGCACCAGGTCCACGACATTGCGGGCGATCAGCTCGCCCGTCCGGTCCGGGTACGTTTCCGCGGTGTCCACAAGCCGGGACAGCAGCGGTGTCAGCAGCCCGCCGAGCGCCGAGTCGGCGCCGAGCGGGGACGCCGTGATCCGCTGCAGGTCCGATTCGCTCAGGCCCAGCAGCCGGCGGGGCAGGACCAGGGACTTCGTCCGGAAGCGCTCGGGGAGCGTCAGCCGGACCGGCCGGGCCATGTCGTAGACGAAGAGCTGCCCCGGCTGCACGAAGGCCTCACGGCCGTCCTGCTCGATGCGGGCCACCCCCCTGCTCAGCAGCTTCACCACCACGTGGTCGTCGTTGTCGCTGCCCGCGATGAGCCGCCGCGTGCGCAGGGCCCGCAGCGGATCGCCGTCCACGACGACGGCCTGCGCCGGGCCCAGCGGCGACGCACGGATCGCGCCGCACTCGACCTCGTCGGGCACGCCCATGTCCACGGCACCGAACGTACGGGAGAGGACTTCGCGCCAGTACGCCCGGCGCCGGTGGGTGGGGACCGTTTCGGTGGTGTAGAGGGTGCCCGGGGGCCCGGGTTCCGGTGTCGTTGCCTGCGGCGCCATGATCTCCGCCCTTCCCCAAGTGCGCTTTCCGGACAGACCCTGCCAGCGGGGGGAGGCCGCCACATCACGTGAATCCGTGAGACCAGGGGTACGGGGAAGGGCGCCGGGCTCCGTGTGAGGTGCCCCACGGGCCCTTGGCGTGGCCGAAAACTGTCCCTAAGTTCGGTCATATGTCCGATCAAGAACCCGCACTTCCCCCCGAGCCGGTCGACTTCGCCGTAGACCTCACCGGCCATGAAATGACCCGGCGGACCCACGTCATGGCCGCGCTGGGCGCCGACTGGGACCCCGTCGAGGCGCTGCGCGGCGAGGAGGAGGCGTACGACATGCTGTACTCGGGCCTCGACGAGGAACAGCAGCGACTGTACGACACCCTCGTCGAAGCGGGGGTCCTGCCGCGGCGCGGGAGCGGCCGTGCTGCCGCTTGATCCGCAGGCGGACATCGGGCGCCGCGCCTGGGTGACCTGCCCGAACTGCGAGGACCACCTCGCGTGCGCCACCTGCCGGCAGGGCCGCAGGTGCACGGACCACTGGCGCTACCTGCTCTCCAACACCGGCAGCCTCCTCCACCTGCAGTGCCCCTCGTGCACCCACATCTGGGACCACGAGACGGGCTTCGGCGCCACCCGCACCCGCTGGACCCGGCGCATCAGCGGCCGACGGCCGGAGTGACACCCCGCGTGCGCGCCCGGACCGTCCGGCGCGGTGCGCTGTGCGGGTGTGCGGGGTCGGCGTGCCGGTGCGGTGCGCTGTGCGGGTGTGGCGGGGCCGACGTGTCGGTGCGGTGCGGTGCGGTGTGCGGGTGTGCCGGGGTCGGCGTGCCGGTGCGGTGATTGCGTCCGTGCGGGGCGCCGGCCACCGTTGACGGGTGATGCTCGTTCCGGGCCGGCTGTGGCAGTGGGGGACGGTGGGCCGGGGCGTGGGGGCGGGGCTCGCCGCCGGGGTCTTCTCGGCGCTTTCGTCCTCGTCGAGTCGGGGGCATGGGCGGGCGCCGCGGTCGTGCTCGTGGTGCTCGGCCTGTTCTACGGGATCCGCGTGCCGCGCCGCATGAACCGGCTCTGGCCCGAGGCCGAGGACCTGAGCCGGGCCGAGCGGGCGGCGGTGGTGTGGGCCACCCGGCGGGGCGAGCCCGTCGCCGATCCCGGGCTGGCCCCCTCGGTCGTGGCGTACGCCGGCGCCCTGCGGCGGGCCGCGGAGGAGGACCGGCTGCGCCGCTGGGCCGTTCTGCTCGTCACCCTGCTCGTGATCGCCCTCGCCGTGTACGACACCCTGGCCGGGCCCACCGGCGAGAAGGTCTCCTCATGGCTGGTGGCCGTCCTCTGCCTGGCCGACCTGGCGTGGTGGCCCCGCAGACGGACCCGCCTGCTGGACCGGGCCGACCGGGCGGTGGCGTCGGCCCGTCCGTGACCCGGCCGGTGCGGTTCCCGGACCCGGCCGAGGCACCCGGCCGCGCAGGCCGACGTCTTGCTCCTGCGGGCGGCCCTGGCCCGCCGCGGATCGCGGATGTGCGCCGGTGTCCTGATGCCGGACGGGCGGGGGCACCGACGCAGCCGGCGGGACCGCGCACCCCCGCCCCCGCCCGGCTCAGGAGCGGACGAGCGGGGTGTCCACCAGGTGTTCGGCCAGGAACCAGGCCTGCAGCTCACCGGTGCGGATGATCTGCGAGACCAGCAGGTCGTTGGTGCCGTCGTCACCCAGCTCGGCGACCCGCGCGGCCGCGTCGTGGGCCTCGGTCAGGATGGTCTCGTGGGCCTCCAGCAGCCGCGAGAGCATCGCCGGGACCTCCTCGACACCGTCCGGCGGACGCGGGATCGAGGTGAGCTCGGCGACGTGCCGGGAGTCGCCCACCGCGACGCCGCCCAGGGTCTGCACGCGTTCGGCGAGGGTGTCCACGAGTTCCAGCTGCTCGCCGGCGTGCTTGTCCAGGAGCAGGTGCAGCTGGTAGAAGGTCGCGCCCCGCATGTTCCAGTGGTGCTTCTTGTACAGCCCGTAGAGGATCTGGGTGTCCGCCAGCACCTTGTTCAGGCGCTGGCTGGAGTACATGCGCGCCTCGTAGGACAGGGCGAGCGGGAACTGCTTGACGGTTCCGAACTCCTGGATGACCTCACCCTTCTGGTGCAGCCACGGCTGGCTGCTCGGCGGGTTGGTGCTGGTGGTCATGAGGTGCCTCCTGCGGACGGCGTGCTGTGTAGTGCTGTGTACGCGCTCGACGCTAGGGGCGCGATCAGGGGGCGGGTTGTCCAGGAGCGCACGTACGGGTGCTCGTCAGCGCACCGGGCGGATCACTCGCTGCCGGCCGTCAACTGCTCGACGACCCGGTCCAGATCGATGTGGCGGTGCTCGGTGCCCGGCGGCACCAGCGCGTCGGCGCGCCGCAGGAAGGCGGTGACGGCGGCGCCGGCGACCTCCACGACCGCCGCCCCGGTACGGGACCTGAGCAGGATGCGGATCGCGTCGGAACGGGGCCGCGGCCTGGGGAACACCACGACGTCCCCCGACCCGCTGGGCCGGCGCAGCCCCTGGGCGAGGAGCGACCGGGCGAAGACCCAGTCGACGGAGGGGGCGACGGGTGCGCCGAGGGACAGGCACACGGCGTAGGGGTCGGCCGCCGAGTACCGCAGCTCGGCGGGGAGCGGCACCGGCGGATCGTCGGCCACGGTGACGTGGACGCTCGTCCTGCATACGATCGGATCTTCGTCCGTGGCCCCGGCGGGCTCCTGAGACATGCCGTTCCCCTGTCTGCGACGGTTCGGTTCGGTTGTTCGGTCCGTGCCAGGGCGGCCCGAGGTGCTGACGACCGTACGGCGGGTCCGGGGGAGCGGGTTGCCGAGGAGTGCACGGGTTGTGGTCCGAAGACGCATCGGCTTGGCGCCCGGACCCGTCCGGCCGCATGATGGTTGAATATAGAACAACTAGCGGGTCGAGAGGTGGTCCACGATGAGCAATGTCGAGACGGAGCCCGTCGAAGTGCGCTGCGGTACGGCGGTGGCGGAGGAGCCGGTGGCCGGGACGCCCCGGGTCGATGTGCTCACCCCGCGCGACGTGCCCCTCGGCGGCCCCCGGGCGATGACCGTGCGGCGCACGCTGCCCCAGCGCACCCGGACCCTGATCGGCGCCTGGTGCTTCGCCGACCACTACGGCCCCGACGACGTCGCCGCGACCGGCGGCATGGACGTCGCCCCGCACCCCCACACCGGGCTGCAGACCGTGAGCTGGCTCTTCAGCGGGGAGATCGAGCACCGCGACAGCCTCGGCAGCCATGCCCTGGTACGCCCCGGCGAGCTGAACCTGATGACCGGCGGGTACGGCATCAGCCACTCCGAGGTCTCCACCCCGCGGACCACCGTCCTGCACGGCGTCCAGCTCTGGGTGGCCCTGCCGGAGGAACACCGGGCCGCCCCACGGGACTTCCAGCACCATGTGCCCGAGCCGGTGCGGACCGACGGCGCCGAGATCAGGGTCTTCCTCGGCTCCCTCGCCGGGGCGGCCTCCCCGGTACCGACCTTCACACCGCTGCTCGGCGCCGAGATCGTCCTCGAACCGCACGCGGTCCT
Organism: Streptomyces sp. NPDC046881; assembly: GCF_040645015.1. Classification (NCBI taxonomy): domain Bacteria; kingdom Bacillati; phylum Actinomycetota; class Actinomycetes; order Kitasatosporales; family Streptomycetaceae; genus Streptomyces; species Streptomyces sp. NPDC046881. The sequence continues at coordinate 50,670 of NZ_JBEYXJ010000015.1, forward strand.
CACGCTCGCCGTGGACCCCGGCTTCGAGCACGGCCTCCTGGTCGACCAGGGCGCCGTGCGCCTCGCGGACGTCCACCTGAAGCCCGCCGAGCTGGGCTACGTCCACCCCGGCCCCGGCGCGCTGACCCTGGCCAACGAATCGGACGACACCGCGCGGGCGGTCCTCCTCGGCGGAACACCCTTCGACGAGGAGATCGTCATGTGGTGGAATTTCATCGGCCGCAGCCACGAGGACATCGTCAGGGCCCGCGCGGACTGGCAGAACTCTTCCGATCGCTTCGGCGCCGTCGAAGGATATCCGGGAGACCGTCTCCCCGCCCCCGCCCTGCCGAATGCGACCCTCACGCCCCGCAGGAATCCACCGCGTCACTGACGCCGCCCGAAAGGCACCCGATGAGCCAGCCTTCCCCCGTTTCCGTCGTCGAGCGCGTGGACGCCCGGAACCGCTACGAAATACGCGTCGACGGCGAGCGCGCCGGACTGACCGCCTACCGTGACCGCGGCGAACAGCGGGTCTTCTACCACACCGAGATCGACGACGCCTTCGCCGGACAGGGCCTCGCCTCCCGGCTCGTTCAGGAGGCGCTCACGGACGTACGCGCCTCCGGGAAGCGGATCGTGCCCGTCTGCCCGTACGTGGCCAAGTTCCTCAAGCGGCACGAGGAGTTCGCCGACCTGGTCGACGCCGTGACACCCGACGTCCTGCGCTGGCTGGACGCCGAACTGGGCTGACCCGCTGGATCCGGTACCCGGTCTACCGTCGCCGGAAAAGGCCGCTACGGGCCCGACTTCGATGTGCCGGCGACCATACAGGCGCGAGCGGCAAGGGCACGCGTACCCTTGCCGCCCGCGCGTGCTCCCACACCAAGTCCTTTCGCCCCGATCGTACTCTGCTCGAGTTTTTCCAGGAATCTGGTCCCGGATTCGGGCGGCTCATGAAGTCGATAGAAGACGAATGCAGCCGTCCGCTCGACATGCTTGCCCGAGCCAGGCAGAACTTCGCGGTGAATCCGTATGTGGCCTGGAGGGCGGTAAGCGACTTCAGGGAGCAGAACGGGTTCTCGGACTTCAGCCAGCCGTTGGCGAACTTCGAAAGGCGGGTCTGCTGGAGATGGACGACTGAGCGGTCGACGGCTCCCACGTCAGGTCTCTCAAAGGGGGGCCCGTGTGGGACCGTCACCGGTCGATCGAGGCCGTTCCGGCTCCAAGCACCATGTGCTCGTCGATCGCCGCGGCTTCCCGCTCGCCGCCTCGCTGCCCAAGCGGCTCTACGCCGACCGCGGATACGACTACGACAAGTACCGTCGCCTGCTGTGGAAGCACGGCATCAAGCCCCTCACCGCCCGGCGCGGTGTCGCCCATGGTTCCGGCCTGGGCAAGACCCGGTGGGTGGTCGAGCACACCTTCGCCTGGGTCCACCAGTTCAAGCGACTGCGAACCCGCTACGAGCGCCGCGCTGACTTGCATCCAGGACTTCTGCAACGTGCATGCTGTGTCATCTGCCTGCGCCAACTGCCCAAGCAAATGTCTAGTGATCAGGCTGTCCGAACCTGAGTGCAGTGACACACTGGCCAGCTGTCACACTCGCTCGATGAGCATGAAGAGTCAGCAAGGTCATTCCGTTGATCCGGAAGAGCTACTGCTGCGGACAGACTGGAACTCGGTCGAGCACTGCTGCCCGAATGTTGCGCCAGCGACGCCTGTGATCTTGCGACAACTCCTCGACAACCACGCGGGCAAGCAGGGAGCTGCTCTCTGTGACCTGCAACAAGCCGTCACGCATTCGAGCACCTTCTACAGCGCCACGGCCCCGGCGGCGTCGTTCGTGGCGGCGATTCTTGGGGATCCGCGGACTCTCGCCGAGGTCACTGACCAGAGGCCATGGGAGACCGCTGACCTCGGTGAGGAACCGCGTTTTCTCCTTCGCGTGGGTCTCCTGAACTGGCTCGGCAGAACCGCTTGGGACGCCAACGAAGAGTCACCTGACGGGTACGACGCTGACATTGAAGCGTTCCGTGCCCTTCGACCGACCCTCTATGACGCCATCCAACCCTTCCTCACAGAGGAGGATCAAACGGTCCGCGATGCCGCCCTGGCTGCTGTACTTCCTTTGCTTGTCTCACCAGAGCTCGCCCACCACGCTGAATGCCTGCGTGATGATGTGTGGGCTCTCGCTGCCAACAGTGCCCCTTACCGGCAGCGCGCGATCGACACACTCGCCAGCTGGGGCGCGGATATCACGCCCTTCCAGCGGTACAGGCACACGCCGGCTGACGTCCGGGCGCATGAGGAGGGTTGCGCCGGTGATCCGCCTTTCTGAAACCACCTTTTAGTACTGCAGCCGCAGTTACGGGGGTCTATGGCTTCGGCGGCGGTAGTGGCTGAGACGGGCGCGGTGTTGATGGCGGCGGCGCCAGCGTGACCAGTGCAGGATGTGACCGGCTTCGTGGCGGACAGCGTGGGCGAATCTGCTCAGCAGGCGGCGGATCTCGTTCACACTCAGTTGGACCAGGTCGCGTCCGCGTCCCCTTTTTCGTGGGCGGTGGCCCGGACCGCGGCCAGGTGGGCGGCAGCCGCCATGGCGAGGGTTATGTGCCGGTACCAGGCCAGGTACTGACGGACTTGGTAGTGGTCGAGGCCGGCTTCGTTCTTGGCCGCTTGGAAGCACTCCTCGATCGCCCAGCGGGCCCCGGCAGCGCGGATGATCTCGGCCTGCGGGGTGTTTGCGGGCGTGTGCACCAGGTAGTAGGCGCGTTCGCCGTCGGTGAGGCTGCGACGGATCAGCAGCGCGTCGTCGAAGCCGTCGGCGCCCTCGCCGGGCAGCGAGACCAGGGCACAGGCGTATTCGCGGAGGCCCTGGGCGCCGTCCCCGGCGGAGCGGATCTCCCAGGCGGGCTCAGGCAGGATCGCCGAGACGGTGCGGGCGTTCTGCCCGCGCGGCCCGCAACGATGCTTGTAGCTGATCGCCAGCACATAGCTCAGGCGCTGCTCGGCCAGCCAGTCGCGCAGGACGGGGTCCTGGCCGTAGACCTCGTCGCCGGTCACCCAGCGAAACGGCAGTTTCGCCGCGAGGGCCCGCTCCAGCATCGCGCGGGCCAGCGCGGGTTTGGTGCGGAAGGTGATCCCCTCGCCGATCTTCGCGTCCGCCCGGCGGGCCGGGTCCTCGATCCAGGAGGTGGGCAGGTACAGCTCCCGGTCGATCAACGCCCGCCCCCTGTTGGAGGCGTAGGCCAGAAACACCCCCAACTGACAGTTGTCGATCTTCCCGGAGGTGCCGGTGTACTGCCGCTGCACCCCGGCCGAGCGCACACCCTTCATGATGAACCCGGTCTCGTCGACGATCAGCACCCCGTCCTTTTCGCCGAGATGTTCCAGCACGAAGCCACGGACCTCATCACGGACGGCGTCGGCATCCCAGTCGGCTTGATTCAGCAACCGCTGCATGCCGTCCGGGCAGAGTTCCCCGGCCTGCTCGGCCAGCGTCCAGCCGTTCTTGCGTTCCAGCGGTGCAAGCAGACCCCGTAGATACTCTCTTGCCCGCCGACGTGGCTCCGACCTGCGGAAATACCCACCGATCCGAGCATGCAGAGCGTCCAGACCAGCCGCCCAGCGGTGCACCTCATCAACCGTGACGTCCCCACGCACGCTCAGCTGAACGAGCATCCCGACCGCCGGTCACAGCAACCGCAGCTGTTCACAAGCCCATGGGCAGGGATAGGTCTTGATTAAGATGTGGCGCGCCCAGTGGGGAAGGGGGCGCCAGAGGGGGCATTGACGGAAATGACGACGACGGCTTCGCTGGTTCTGCGGGGGAAGAATGGCTTGGTCCTGCGCCTGGAGGACCAGGCAGTGGTGCTGCGGAGTGCCGCTGAGGAGCGGCTCATACCGCTGGCAGCGATAGCGGGCGTGCGCGCTGAATGGCGCACTGTCGAGGTCGAGCTGCTGGGCGGGGACGAACCCGTGGTCTACCGGGTTCAGGGCGTCACCGAAGCAGGGGCAGACGCGTTCACGCAGGCGGTGCGCCGGCTGCTGCCGGAGCGCGATGGTGATGTGGTGCCGGTGGACGGGGTGTCGCTGGTGGAGGTTCGTCCGCTGGCTGGGCGTGCCAACGGGTGGTTCTCCGAGCGCAAGGCGGTCACTGCGGCGGGCGCGCTGCTCTACCTCGGGCTTCTGGTGACAGTGGGAGTGGTCGGTGGCTGGGCGCAGGCGGGCTCGCTGGTCTTCGGCTCTCTCTTGCTGCCCGTCGGAGGCTTCCTGGTTTTCGTCTCGGTCCGGGCGATCCTGCGGGAGCGGCGGCTGACGCGGCACGGCATCACGGTCATGGCCGAGTTCTCGCACTACACCAACAAGTGGCGGGTGTACTCGTACACGACGGCCACGGGGGCAAAGTACACCTACCAAACGACAGGCGTTAACGCGGACCGGATCGAGGTCACCTACGACCCCGCGACGCCCGGCGTAGCGACGCAGCCCGGTTCCTTCCTGGGCACGACCGTCGGGATGCTCATCGTCGTTCTGATGGGAGCCTCCATGGTGACAGTGGGCCTTTCCCTGATCGGCCAGATGATCGCCGAGGTGTCGGGCGGCTAATACTGCAGTCCCCGTAACTGCGGCTGCAGTATTAGTACTCCAGCTCTAGATCGTGATCTTCATGTCTGGGATGCAGCTTGTCGCCGGTAGTGGCTGGTGGGGGACCGGGCTTGATGGCGGCGTCGCCAGTCGGACCAGCCGAGCCAGTGGGCTGCATCATGGACCGGCTGGACGACGAGCGTGATGAAGGCGCTGGATCTCGTTGCAGGACAGCTGGACCAGGTCGGCCGGCCCGGGACGACGGGCGTGTTCGTCGGCACGGACGACGGCGAGGAAGGCGTGGGCGAGCATGGCGAGGGTGATCCAGCGGGCCCAGGAGGGGCAGCGGCGGACCTGGTGCTCATCAAGCCCTGCCAGCCCCTTCTCACTCTGGAAGGTCTCCTCCACCCGCCATCTGGATCCGGCGACCCGGACCAACTCGGTCAGCGGTACCGGCTGGGGTGAGAAGCAGCGGTAGTAGGCGAGTTCACCGGTGGTGCGGTTGCGACGGATCAGTAGCTGGTGGTGGCCGGGGCGGGGGTCGGCCAGGCCGATGACCGCCCAGTCGTAAAGGCGGTGCCCCTTGGCTCCCGTCCCGGCGGACACCTTCTGCCAGGCCCGCTTCGGCAGCCGCTTGACCAGGCGGTCTGCCCGGAACTTCCCTGCTCTGGTGGTCACTTCGGTCGAGCGGGCCACTGCGAGGACGTAGCCGATGCCGCGCTCCTCCAGACCCGCCCGCAGTTTCGGGTTGCCGCCGTAGACCTCGTCCCCGGTGACCCAGCCCACGTGGTGTCCGGCGTCCAGGAACCGTTCGATCATCGTGCGGGCCAGGTCCGGCTTGGTCGCGAAGACGGCGTCCTCGCCGAGCCCCGCGGCCCGGCAGCGGTCCGGGTCGCCCGTCCAGGAGCGCGGGAGGTACAGCTCCCGGTCCACCGCCGCGTGTCCGCGCACGCCCGCGTGTCCGCGCACGCCCGCGTAGACGAGGTAGACCGCGACCTGGGAGTTCTCGATCCGCCCGGCGGTGCCGGTGTACTGGCGCTGACCGGCGACGGTGTGGGTGCCCTTCTTCACGTCGCCGGTCTCGTCGACGACCAGCACCGCGGCCTCGTCGCGGAGGTGCTCGACGACGTATTCGCGCGCGTCGTCACGGACCGCATCCGCGTCCCAGGAGGCCCGGCACAGCAGATGCTGCATGCCGTGCGGGCCGGTCTCCCCAACCCACTCGGCGATCGTCCAGCAGTTCTTGCGCGGCAGGTCCGACAACAGACCCAGTACCAACCGCCCGGCCCGCAGACGGGGTTCGACCCGGGCGATCCGGCCCGCGATCCGGCCCACGGCCACCTCGAACGCCTCCCGCCAGCGGGCGGGATCTATGCTGTGACCTGCGGCCACCGTCTCGTCGTTAGTCCACACAACTCACGATGGTCAACGGTGGCCCCCTGTCCATCACAAGCGATGACGCGGACAATACGGGACAGGCCCGCGGCTCACTCCGGACGCGTGGGGGCCTCGCCGACGGCGGCGAGCAGTTCGAAGGGGAGCTCTCGATCGACTTGGCCGATGGTGAGCCCGAGCCAGCGAGCACGGCCGAAGTGTAGGGCTCATGACAGGTGTCGTGCCCAGATGACAACTTTCGCGCCCAGTCACACCCCATCAGCAAAATCACGATCTACAGCTGGAGTATTAGGGGCCAGCAGCGGTAGGCGGGCGGGCGCTCCTTCCGGAGTCCGGACACCGTGCCTCGTCGGTCAGGACGGCGGCCGGGTCCAGGGTGCGTCGCCGGCGGACAGGCGGTGGGTCGCCACGGAGGTGAGCGCCAGGAGCAGCAGGCACAGGCACAGCGTGAGCACCAGATGGCCGTGCAGCACCAGTCCGGCTCCGCCGAGGGCGCCGGCCAGCATGGCCAGCACGGACAGGATCCGGCGGCCGGGCCGCGGCGCCGCACCGCCTGCCGGGGTGGAGTCCGCGGCCAGACCGGTGAGGGTCAGCGTCAGCACGGTCGTGGTGAGGTCCGGAACCCCGAGGCGCCGGGCGACCGCGTTCTGCAGGCCCATGGCGAGCCCGAGGCACACGATCAGCGTGTACTCGACCGCGGTGGTGACCCGGCCGGCGGTGACCGCCGTGACGACGACGGTGACGGCGACCAGGACCGTCTGCACGGCGGTGGCCGTCGTCAGCAGGCGGCCGCGGTGCCCGCCGAACCGGCTCCCCAGCCTGCCCCCGGCCAGCGCGCCCAGGAGGAACGCCGTCAGCGCGACGACCGAGGCGAGCGCGGACAGGGTCTTGGCGCCGCCCAGCGCGAAGCCGAGGAACACCACGTTGCCGGTCATGTTGGCGACGAATACGTGCCCTAGCGCAAGATAGCTCACCGCGTCGACCAGACCGGTGACCACCGTCAGCGTCAGCATCAGGGGAGGCAACGGCCCGTGTCGGTCCCCCCGGGGCGGTGCCAGCGTCCGGACGGCGTCAGTCAACAGACCGCGCATGGCTCTCTCCTTTCGGTGCCGTGGGCGCCCGGTGCAGCACCAGGCGGGTCAGCAGCCCGCTGACCGGGCCGGCCACGATCGCGGCGAGGGCGACCCACACCGGCCACGGGGTGACGCCCAGCGCGTGGTCCAGGGACCACCGGCCGGGGCCGGTGAGGGCCAGCGCCGCGGAGACGACCACGAGGACCAGCGGATACTCGTAGCCGTCGTTCTGTACCCATAGCCCCTTGGGCCACTTGACGGTGCCGGCGACCGTCATCACGCCCATGGCGGCCATCGCCGCCAGGGGCGTGAGCAGACCGGCGGTCAGGAACAGGCCGGCCCCGATCTGGCTGGCGCCCGCGACGACCGCGGTCAGCCGGCCCCCGCGGAACCCGTCGTGCCGGAACTCCTCGGTTCCGCCTGCCAAGCCGTGGCCCCCGAGCCGGAAGCTCACCTTCTGCACTCCGTGACCGGCGACGAGGAGTCCCGCCACCACCCGGAGGACCAGCAGTCCCGCGTCCATCTCTTCCTGCCTGTTCCTGCCTCGGTCGTCGATCGCTGCGCTGGGGGAGGGGTCAGCCGGCCGCGTGGCCGCCGATGAACGCCTGGGCGTACACCAGGCCGAGGCCGTAGGCGCCGCCGTGCTCCTTGACGACCTCCGTCACCGGCACGTACGTCTCGCCGCGGGCCCAGTCACGCTGGAGCTCCAGCAGCACCTGCACCCAGGTGACCGGGACGGCGCCGCCCTGGATCATGCGCTGGACGGCGTGCTCGTGGGCCTGCGGGCTGACTCCGCCGGACGCGTCCGTGACGACGTAGACCTCGTAGCCCTGGGCGATGGCGGAGAGCGCCGGCAGCACGACGCAGACCTCGGTCCACAGACCGGCGATCACGAGCTTCCTGCGGCCGGTCGCCTTGACGGCCTCGACGAACGCCGGGTCCTCCCAGGCGTTCATCGTGGTGCGGTCGATGATCTTCTGGTCCGGGAACACGTCCGCCAGCTGCGGCAGGATCGGACCGGAGAACGACTCGGCGGCCACGGTGCTCAGCACGACCGGCACGTCGAACACCTTGGCGGCCTTGGCCAGACCCAGGGTGGAGTTGATGATCGCGGTCCGGTCGCCGCTGCCGGTGCCGAAGAACATCTGCGGCTGGTGGTCCACGAACAGGACCGCACAGTTGTCGGGGGTCAGCAGGTCGGGGCTGGGGGACGCGGTGACCTGGGCGATGTCGACCATGAGAGTGCCTTTCCATCGGTAGGGCGCGGACGGGCGTCCACGCCGGGCAACAACCGTCCGGCGGACGGGGGTTCGTGGGTGTCCGCTCCGCTCAGAGGACGAAGCAGGGATCGAACGGGGCGTCGGCGGCGCCGGGGGCCGGACCGCGCCGGGCGCGCCACGCCCGGTGCAGCTCCGACTCCGCGACGGCCTCGCCGAGCGCCTCGGCCTGGCGCACCCCGGCCGGCCGGGACGCCTGGTAGCCGCCGAAGTGCGCCACCGGGCTCCAGGCGGGGGAGACGGGCGGCAGTTCCTCGTCGAGGCCCTCGTACTCCCCGGCGGCGTAGACGATCCGGCCGCCGGTGACCGTGAGCAGCGACTCGATGTGCGCGATGTCCGGCTCGGGCACGGTGAAGTAGTCCTCGGACAGCACCGCTAGGTCCGCGTAACAGCCCGGCCGCAGCACGCCCTTGACCTGCTCCTCGCCGGTCAGCTCGGCGCCGGCGACGGTGAACATGCGCAGGGCGGTCTGCCGGTCGACGCGGTTGCCGCGCGGGCGGAGCACGGCGTCTCCGACGGTGCGTCCGCTCACCAGCCAGTGCAGGGCGACCCAGGGGTTGTAGGTGGAGACCCGGGTGGCGTCCGTGCCGGCGGCCACGGTCAGTCCGCGGTCCAGCATGGCCCGGATCGGCGGGGCGTCCGCGGCCCTGCCCGGGCCGTAGCGGCGCAGGAACGCCTCGCCCTGGAAGGAGAGCCGGTTCTGGACGGACAGGGCACCACCGAGCGCGGCGACGCGGTCGAGGCTCTCCGCGGACACGGTCTCCGCGTGGTCGAACAGCCACCGGTTCCCCGCCGGGAAGAGCCCCTCGGCGGCGAGCTTCTCGAAGACCGCGAGGTCCCGGCGGATGGTCTCGTCGTACGTGGCGTGCAGCCGGAAGCCCCAGCCGTGCTCCATGAGCAGCCGTACGGCCTTCTCGAACTCACCCTCGTAGGCGCCGAGTTCGGGGCGCGGCTGGCTGAAGTTCTCGAAGTCCGCCGCCGCCCAGGTGAGGTTCTCGCCCGCGCCGTTCAGGCGCAGCCACGCGTCCCCGTCCTCCGGGCGGGCCGTCTCCGTCCAGCGGGCGAGGTCGGCGAGCTCCTGGCCCGCGGTCTGCGGGAAGAGGTGATAGGCGATGCGCAACGACAACTGGCCGGCCTCCGCCAGCTCGACGACGGTGCGGTAGTTCTCGGGGAAGTTCTGGAATCCGCCGGCGGCGTCGATCGCGGAGGTCAGGCCGAACCGGTTGAGTTCGCGCAGGAAGTGCCGGGTCGAGAGCTCCTTGTCCGCCCCCTCCAGCACCGGCGCCTTGGCCAGCGTCGAGTACAGGACGAGGGCGCTGGGCGCGGCCAGCAGCATGCCCGTGGGCTCCCCGTCCCGGCCGCGGACGATCTGGCCGCCCCGGGGATCGGGCGTGTCCCTGCCGAAGCCGGCGGCCCGCAGCGCCGCCCGGTTCAGGACGGCCGCCTGGTACAGGTGCAGGACGAACACCGGGGTGTCCGGGGCGGCGGCGTTCAGCTCGGCGACGGTCGGCAGCCGCCGTTCGGCGAACTGCTCCGCCGACCAGCCTCCCACCACCCGCACCCACTGGCCCTTCGGTGTCCGCGCGGCCTGCTCCCGCAGCATGGCCAGCCCCTGGCGGAGCGTCGGAACGCCGTCCCAGCGCAGCTCCAGTACGTAGTTGAGGCCGCCCCGGATCACATGCAGATGGGCGTCGTTGAGTCCGGGGATCAGCCGCCGGCCGAGCGCGTCCACCACCTTCGTGCCGGGTCCGACGTGCGGGGCCACGTCCCTGTCGTCGCCGACGACCGTGAGGACACCGCCGCGGACGGCGAGCGCCTCGGCGTGCGGGCGGACCGGGTCACCCGTGTGAATTCTCGCGTTGCGGACGACGAGCTCCGCGGCATCGTCGACGGCCTGGGGAACCAGCCCGCCGACCGGCATGGCAGACACGTGTGCAGGACCTCCTCGGGGATGAGCCTTCTTGGGGTGAGCCTCTTGGCTGTGCGCCGCGCCCGGCCCGGCGCACGGGGGCGCGGGGGAGACGGGAACGCGACGGGGAACAGCGGCGAGGCGCGAGAGCCGGCCGTCGACCGCCGTGCCCTCACGCTAGGTCCACGGGACGTCGCCGGGTGTCCCGTCCGTGCACCGGCGCGTTCCCCACAGCGCACCGGCCGTGGTGCGCGAGGCCGCCGTGCGCTGTGAGGACGCCAGGCGTGCGCTGGCGGACAACTACCGGCCCGACGGCGGTCCTACGGTGGCGGTCAGCGGCGCCGGAGTGCCCGGCACAACGACCCGGGTCGTGGCCGGACCGACCGGCGCCCCCTACGCAACATCCAGGAGATACCCATGTCTGAAGCCCTGTCGCCGGTGGAGCCGGTGCTGGAGCCCGCGGCGGCCGAGTTCGCGGCGGCGACCGCCAACCCGCCCTACCTGTTCGACCTGCCCCCGGCGGAGGGCCGCAAGGCGGTCGACGAGGTGCAGTCCGGCGAGATCGACAAGCCGGCCGTCGACGAGGAGTGGATCACCGTCCCCGGCGGCCCCACCGGCAGCGTCCGCACCCGGATCGTCAGGCCCGCCGGCACCACCGGCCCCCTCCCCGTCATCCTCTACATCCACGGCGCCGGCTGGGTCTTCGGCAACGCCCACACCCACGACCGCCTGGTCCGCGAACTCGCCGTCGGCGCCCGCGCCGCGGTCGTCTTCCCCGAGTACGACCTCTCGCCCGAGGCCCGCTACCCGGTCGCCATCGAGCAGAACTTCACCGTCGCCAGATGGGTGGTGGACCACGGCACGGACCAGGACCTGGACGGCTCCCGGCTGGCCGTGGCCGGCGACTCCGTCGGCGGCAACATGACCGCCGCCCTGACCCTGATGGCCAAGGAACGCGGCGGCGTCCCGCTGCTGCAGCAGGTGCTGTTCTACCCGGTCACGGACGCGAACTTCGACACGCCGTCCTACCACCAGTTCGCCACCGGCTACTTCCTGCGCCGCGACGGCATGCAGTGGTTCTGGGACCAGTACACCACCGACCCCGCCGAACGCGCCCACATCACCGCCTCCCCGCTGCGCGCCACCACCGACCAGCTCACGGGCCTTCCCCCGGCACTGGTCATCACCGGCGAGGCCGATGTGCTGCGCGACGAGGGCGAGGCCTACGCCAACAAGCTCCGCGCCGCCGGTGTCCCGGTCACCGCGGTCCGCTTCCAGGGCATCATCCACGACTTCGTGATGCTCGACGCCCTGCGCGGCACCCACGCCGCCCAGGCCGCCATCGACCTCGCCGTGCGCACCCTGCACACCACCCTGCACACCGCCTGACACCGAGGAGAAGCACAGACATGTCGACCTCCACTCCCACCGTCGTCCTCATCCACGGCGCCTTCGCCGACGCGGCCAGCTGGTCCGGGGTCGTCGAGGAACTGCAGGGCGACGGCATCCCCGTGATCGCCCCGCCGAACCCGCTGCGCGGCCTGGCGGCCGACGCCGCGTACGTCGCCTCCGTCGCCGCCCAGATCGACGGCCCGGTCGTCCTGGTCGGGCACTCGTACGGCGGTGCGCTCATCACCGTGGCCGGCACCACGGAGAACGTCGTCGGCCTGGTCTACGTCGCCGCGTACGCCCTCGACGAGGGCGAGAGCCTCGGTGAACTGCAGGGCCGCTTCCCGCTGTCGCCGCTGGTGAGCAACCTCAAGCAGTGGACGTATCCCGTCGCCGGCGGCGATCCCGCCGTCGAGGTCACCATCGCCGAGGACGCCTTCCCGTCGGTCTTCGCCGCCGACGTGCCCGCGGAGGTCACCAAGGTCCTCGCGGCGGCCCAGCGCCCGCTCGCCGCCGCGGCCTTCGAGGAGACGGCCTCCGCCGCCGCCTGGAAGACCAAGCCGTCCTGGGCCCTGGTGGCCGCCGCGGACAACGCGATCAACCCCGAGGTGGAGCGCTTCGGCGCGAAGCGGGCCGGGGCGACGATCGTGGAGGTCGAGGGCGCCTCGCACGCCGTGGCCGTCTCCCAGCCGAAGGCCGTCGCCGACCTGATCCGCGAAGCGGTCCGCGCGACGAGCTGACCGACCCCACGACCGACCGCGCGGACGCCTCCCCCGTACAGCGTCCGCGCGGTCTCCCCGCGCCCCGGGCAAGGACTTCGGGTCGGGCCGCCCCAGGGAACGGGTCGTCCTGCGCCGGTAGCGGAAGTACGCGTCCTCCGGCTCCGGGACGGGGCGCCGTCGGCGGTGAAGCGGGGTGCCCCGGCGGCGGGCGGCCAGGGCATCGGCCGACCGGAGTCAGTTCTCCTCGGCCCGCTCCCACAGGTGCACGGACGTCCCGTCGTCGGAGATCGTGTACCTCCTGCCGTCTCCCGCCGCGCGGGCCGGCCGCCCCGGCGCCCGCCGGCTCGCCGTGCAGCAGTCCTGTCTCTTGGAAGCGGGTCGTCCCACCGAGGCCGTAGGCGGGGAAGTCGCCCGAGTGGCGCAGTCACCCCGGTGACGATATGACACCCCGTCATGGCATGGTTACTGTGTGCTTGTGATCAGGTCGCGGGGCAACGGGCACGGGCGCGCGGGGCGTTCCCGTGGCGCCGCCCTGCTGATCGGGCTGGTCCTGGTGATCGCCGCGCATCTCACCGGCGCGGTGCACGCCTGCGCCTTCGCAGGTCCCGACCCGAGTCCCGTCGTGGCGTACGACCTTCGGCCCGTCGCGGAGAGAGCCGCAGACTCGGAGCCGGCCGCGCGGCCTTCCCATCACCGGCGGCCGGTGGACGCAGCCCCGACCGACCCGCCTCCCCACCACCGCCCCGCGCCGGACGCGCTCCGCGCCCCAGGCTCCGCCGCGCCGCCTCCCCACCACCATCCCGCAGCGGACGTAACCCCGGCCGCCCCGTCCCCCCACCACCGGCACGCAGCGGACGCAACCCCCGCCGCCCCGTCCCCGTCCCCCCACCACCGGCACGCGGCGGACGGGCACAGTGATCACTCGGCGGACCGGCCGCGTGCCGGGCTCGACGACACCGGGCTCGGTGACGAGGCGCATCCGCCCCTCCACCCCGCGGGGGTGCGCGGGCGCTTTCCGGACACCAGCCGGCGCAGGGCGGCCGGTGTTTCCCTCCCGTGTGTGCACGGCTCCTCGTTCGCGCTCGGCTGCGTGCTGCGGCAGTAGGCCCGCCCCGCGCGCCCCGGGCCCGTCCGCGGTCCGGGGTGTGCCCGCGTGCCATGCCCCACCTGCACAGCGCCCGCCGTACCGCCGCCGGGCGCGGAGGAGTCGTACCCCATGCATACCTCCCTGTCCGCACACCTGCCCGAACCCTCAGGAGCGCGCACGTCCCGGCTGCTGACGGCCCGGCGTCCGTCCCACCTCGTCGGTGACACCCCGGTGCTGTGGGTGGACACGCCGTTCGCCCCGCCCGGCCGCGGCTTCCACGCCAAGCTGGAGGGCGCCAACCCGGGCGGCCTCAAGGACCGGCCCGCCCTGCACATGGTCCGTGAGGCCCGCCGGCGCGGCGACCTCGCGCCGGGCGCGCCGATCGTCGAATCCTCCAGCGGCACCCTCGGACTGGGCCTCGCCCTGGCCGGGCTGACCTACGGCCACCCGGTGACCGTCGTGACCGACCCGGGCATGGAACCGGCCGTGGCGCGCCTGCTCACCGCGCGGGGCGCACGGGTGGTCCAGGTCACCGCGCCGCACCCGGAGGGCGGCTGGCAGGAGGCGCGCCGTGCGCGGGTCGCCGAACTGCTGGCGCGGACGCCGGGGGCGTACTGCCCGGACCAGTACCGCAACCCCGACAACGTCGCCGCCTACCGCCCTCTCGCGGCCGAGCTGATCGCCCAACTCGGCTGGGTCGACGTGCTGGTGGCGGCGGTCGGTACGGGCGGACACTCCGCCGGTGTCTCCGCCGTGCTGCGGGCTGCCTTCCCGCGGCTGACGCTCATCGGGGTCGACTCGGTCGGCTCGGTGATCTTCGGCCAGCCCGCGGGGCCGCGGCTGATGCGCGGCCTGGGCTCCAGCGTCCACCCGGACAACGTCGACTACGCGGCCTTCGCCGAGGTCCACTGGGTGGCCCCGGCCGAGGCGGTCTGGGCCTGCCGCCAACTCGCCCGCCGGCACTACGTCTCCGGCGGCTGGAGCGTGGGAGCGGTGGCGCTGGTGGCCGGGTGGGCGGCGCGGACGTACCCCGCCGGCACCAGGATCGCCGCGGTCTTCCCCGACGGCCCGCACCGCTACCTGACGACGGTCTACGACGACGCCTGGTGCCGCGAGCACGGCCTGCTGGGGCGGACACCGCCGCCGGGGCCCGACGACATCGCCGAACCGGACGCCCGCGCGGTGACCCGGTGGGCCCGGTGCGGACGGGTCCGCGATCCGCTCGCGCGCGACCGGGCGAAGGCGGGTGCCCGGTGAAGCGGCTGTGGGCCCGCACAGGCTCCTTCGACCGGCCGGCCCGGCTGTTGATGGTGAACCAGTTCGCCATCAACCTGGGCTTCTACATGCTCATGCCCTACCTGGCCGACCACTTGGCCCACGGCCTCGGCCTCGCCGCCTGGGCGGTCGGCCTGGTGCTGGGCGTGCGCAACTTCTCCCAGCAGGGCATGTTCCTGCTCGGCGGCACCCTCGCCGACCGCTACGGCTGCAAGCCGATGATCCTCACCGGGTGCGCCCTGCGCGCGGTCGCGTTCGGGCTGCTGGCGGTGGTCGGCTCCCTCCCCGCGCTGGTGGCGGCGTCCGCGCTGACCGGTCTGGCGGGTGCGCTGTTCAATCCGGCGGTACGGGCGTACCTCGCGGCGGACGCCGGGGAGGAGCGGCGGGTGGCGGCGTTCGCCGCGTTCAACGTCTTCTACCAGGCGGGCGTCCTGGTCGGCCCGCTTGCCGGACTCGCCCTGCTGGCCTGGGACTTCAGCGTGGTCTGCACGGTCGCGGCGCTCGTCTTCGGTGCCCTGGCCGTACTCCAGGCCCGCGCCCTGCCCGCCCGGCCCCCCGCCGGCCGCGGCGGCGAACCCGCCTGGCGGGCGGTCGCCACCGACTGGCGCACCGTCGCCGCCAACCGCCCCTTCCTCCTCTTCGCGGCCGCCATGAGCGGTTCCTACGTCCTGGCGTTCCAGGTGTATCTGGCCCTGCCGCTGCACGCGCGCGCCCTGTTCGGCCAGCGCACCGGCGCGGTCACCGGCGCGGTCTTCGCCGCGTCGGCGCTGGCCGCGCTGGCGGGCCAGCTGAAACTGACCGCGTGGGCGCAGCGCACCCTGACCGGGCCGCAGGCCGTCGCCTGCGGGCTGGCGGTCATGGGCGCGGCCTTCCTGCCCCTGCTGCCCCGGTCGCAGGGCGCACTCGCCGGGGCGGCCGCCCTGACGCTGTGCGCGGTCCTGTTGGCCTGCGGCGGGGCGCTGCTCTACCCCTTCGAGATGGACACCGTCGTACGGCTCTCCGGCGACCGGCTCGTCGCCACGTACTACGGCGCCTACAGCACCGCCTCCGGCATCGCGGTCTCGCTGGGCAACCTGGCCGTCGGGGCGCTGTTCGACACCGGGGTGGCCTGGCTGCCGTGGGCCGCGCTGGCCACGACCGGGTTCGGCTGCGCCGCTCTGGTGGCACGGCTGCACCAGGCCGGCCACCTGGCGGCGCGGCCGGCTCCGGTGACCGGATGACTCCCGCCGGGGAGCCCGCCCGGGCGCCTTCGACGCCGGTGAGCCGGCCCGCTGACGGTCCCGCACCAGCCAAGTCCCTCGCAGAGGGGTTGTCCTGACAATCCCTCGCCCCTAGGGTCGTCCGGTACGGGGGCAAGCGCTTTCCACGGCTGCTCCCGACCTGTCGATCTCCGAGGAGCGCCGCATGTCCCTGCCCGCACACCGCCGGGTCGCCGTGATCGGCACCGGTGCCATCGTCACGGGCAGCCATCTGCCCGCGCTCGGAGCCCATGCCGAGCGGGCCGAACTGGTCGCCGCCGTCGACGTGGACGAGGCCCGGCTGGACGCCTTCCGGCAGCTCGCGGGTGCCCGGGTCGCCGGGTTCACCTCGACGGACGCCATGCTGGGCGCCGTACACCCGGACCTGGTGCTGATCGGCACCCCGCCGGCGCTGCACCGCGAGCAGACCGTGGCCGCGCTCAAGGCGGGCGCCTGGGTGCTGTGCGAGAAGCCGCTGTGCCTGTCACCGGCCGAACTCGACGACATCGCCGCCGCCGAGGAGGCCTCCGGCGCCTACGCCTCGGTCATCTTCCAGCACCGCTACGGCTCCGGTGCCGTACACGCCCGCGACCTGATCGCACGCGGCGAGCTGGGCGCCCCGCTGGTGGCGCACTGCCAGACCACCTGGCACCGGGACGGCGCGTACTACTCCCTGCCGTGGCGCGGGCGGTGGGCGACGGAGGGCGGCGGCCCCACGATGGGGCACGGAATCCACCAGTACGACCTGCTGCTGCACCTGCTCGGCGAGTGGGAGGAGATACGGGCCATGGCGGCCCGGCTGGTCCACGACATCGAGAGCGAGGACGTCTCCACCGCCCTGGTCCGCTTCCGCAACGGCGCGCTCGCCACCGTCGTCAACAGCGTGCTCTCCCCGGACGAGGTGAGCCGCATCCGCATCGACTGCGCCGACGCCACGGTGGAGCTGACCCACCTGTACGGACACGGCAACGACGACTGGGTCTACACCCCGGCCCCGCACGTCCGACCCGAGCGCGCCGCCGCCTGGCGCACCCCCGCCGCGGACGTCCCCAGCTCGCACACCGTGCAGCTCGGCGCCCTCCTCGACGCCTACGACCGCGGTGTACGGCCCCCCGGGAGCGGCCGGGACGCCCGCGCCGCCCTGGAGTTCGCCGCCGCGCTGTACAAGGCGGCGTTCACCGGACAGCCGGTGCGCGCCGGCGAGATCGGCCCCGGCGACCCCTACTACTCGGCCATGCACGGCGGACACCCCGACTGGGCCCCGAAGGAGCGCGCATGACCATCCGCGTCAGCCACGTCCACGGCGAGCACCTCGCGGTCGAGGCACCGAACGGCACCGAGATCCTCCGCTACGTCCACCGCCCCGACCCGGACCCCTTCGAGTCCCGCAAACCGTACGCCCACCCCGTCCGCACCCTGGCCGGTCGCACGGTGACCGGATACCGGCCGAACGACCACCGCTGGCACAAGGGCCTGCAGATGACGGCCAGCCATCTGTCCGGGCAGAACTTCTGGGGCGGCAACTGCTATGTGCACGGCCGGGGTTACCTGGCGCTGCCGGACCGGATCGGCTCCATGCGCCACGACCGCTTCACCGCGCTCACCGTCGAGGACCAACGGTTCGCCTTCACAGAGGAGTTGACCTGGGTCGAGAACGGCGGGCGGGAATGGGCCCGCGAAGTGCGCGGGATCGCGGTGCACTCGGTCGACGAGGACGCCGGCTCCTGGGCGCTCGACTGGTCGATCCGGCTCACCAACGTCCGCGCCGAGCCGCTGGTGTTCGGCTCCCCGACCACCGCGGGCCGGGAGCTGGCCGGGTACACCGGCCTGCAGTGGCGTGGGCCGCGCGACTTCACCGGCGGCCGGGTCCTCGCCCCCGACGCCGAGGACACCGGCGCCGGGAAGCTCATGGGCAGCCGGGGGCCGTGGCTGGCCTTCACCTCCGAGCACGACGAGGTCGACGGGCACTCCACTCTCGTCTTCGCGCACGCGCCGGAGAACCTGGACGAGACGTCCGCGATCCACGACTCCCACTGGTTCGTGCGCGCCGAACCCATCCCTACCGTCGCCTTCTCCTGGGCCTTCTTCGAGGAGTTCACGCTGGAGCCGGGGGAGTCCTTCGGCTACCGCTACCGGGTGGTGATCGCCGACGGTTCCTGGGACCGCGACCGGATCGCCGCCCACCTGGAGGGCCTGCCGTGGTGACGGAACCCGAGGACGCCCTGCCGCACCCACTGCCCGGAGCCGTCGGCCTGTCCCACCTGAGCGCCTACGCCTGGGAGGCCGCCGACGGCGTCTGCGGCGGCAGCCCGCATCTGCACCTGGTGTGCACGGAGGCGTACGTCGTCACGGGCGGCCGGGGCGCGGTGCAGACGCTCAGCCCCGACGGCTACCGGGACGTCCCGCTGCGGCCCGGCTCGGTCGCCTGGTTCACACCCGGGACCGTGCACCGCATGGTGCAGGGCGGCGACCTGCGCGTCACCGTGCTGATGCAGAACAGCGGACTGCCCGAGGCCGGGGACGCCGTGTTCACCTTCCCGCCCGAGGTGCTCGCCGACCCGGAGCGGTACGTGGCGGCGGCCGCCCTCCCGCCGGGCACCGGCCCGCGGACCGAGGCGGCGGCCCGGCGCCGCAGGGACCTCGCCGTCGAGGGCTACCTCGTCCTGCGCGAGACCCTGGTCGCCGGGGACGACCGCCCCTACCGGGACTTCCAGCGCGCCGCCGCCCGCCTGATCCGCGCCAAGGTGCCCGCCTGGCGTGAACGGTGGCGCGCGGGTGCTCTCACCGCCGCCGAACGCACCGGCGCCCAGCTCGACGCGCTGGAGGCGGGAGACCCGGCCTACCTCGCGGAGGCGACGGCGCACGAGACCACGCCCACCCGGCGCGGCGGCTTCGGGATGTGCGGGCGCCGCGACGAGTACGCCCTGCCGGGTACGACCCTGCCCTACCACGCCGGCTGAACCGGCTCGCCCCGGCACCGGTTCCGGCCCCTGTTTCGACCGGCCTTGGCCCTCGCGGGTCGTGAAGGCGAGGCCGACGGCGTACTCGTCCGCCGTGCACCGGCCCTTGTGGGCGCCGTACGGGACGGCCGGACGCATCGGCGGAGCTCCGGGCGACCGGCCGGCCTACGAGAGGGGCCTCAGCAGTACAGGTTGCCGCCCGGGCTGACGCCGAGGATCTGGGTGAACCTCTGGTAGGCGTCGACGCGGCTCTGCACCTGCCCGGGGTTCTTGCCGTCGCACTCCAGGGAGCCGTTGATGGAGCGGATGGTCTGGCCGAAGCCGGCGCCGCCCACCATGGCGTTGTGCGGGGTCATAGTGCCGGGCCCGCTCTGCGTGTTCCAGTACCACAGCCCGGTCTTCCAGGCCACGGCGGAGTCGTTCTGCACCAGCCACGGATTGCCGAGCAGGTCGATGCCGAGGGCGTCGCCGGCGGCCTTGTAGTTGAAGTTCCAGGACAGCTGGATGGGCCCGCGCCCGTAGTACGCCGCCTGGCCCGCCGGGCACCCGTAGGGCTGGCTCCAGTCGCAGTAGTGCGGGTAGTTGGCGGTGTTCTGCTCGACGACGTACACCAGTCCGCCGGTCTCGTGGCTGACGTTGGCGAGGAAGGCGGCGGCCTCCTGCTTCTTCACGGTGTCGCTGCCGGTGTTCGCGAACGCGGGGTAGGCACCGAGCGCGGCGGTCAGGCCGCTGTAGGTGTAGAACGAGTTCCGGTTCGGGAACATCTGGTTGAACTGGGCCTCGGAGACGACGAACCCGGACGGCGTCGTGCCGCCTCCGCCGCTCGCCGGCGCGTTCCACTTCTGGTTGGCGCCGCCGGAGCAGCTCCAGATCTGCAACCGCGTGCCGTTGGCCGAGTTGTTGTCCCGCACGTCGAGACACTTGTTCGCGGCCGGGTTGACGATGTCCTGCGCGGCGGTGACCACCCACTGCTGGTTGGCCCCGCCGGAGCAGTCCCACAGCTGCACGGCGGCTCCGTCGGCGGTGCCGCGGTCCACGACGTCCAGGCACTTGCCGAGCGCCCGCAGGGTGCCGTCGCCCGGGTTGGACCACCGCTGGGCCGCGGTGCCGTTGCAGTCGTAGAGCTGTACGGCCGTGCCGTTGGCGCTGCTCGCGCCGGCGACGTCGACGCACTTGCCGGCGAGGCCGCTGATCTGCCCGTCGGCGGCCTGCGCCGGTGTGACGGCGAACAGCACGGCGAAGGACGCGGCGATGACGGCGGCCAGGAAGCGTCCGAGGTGCATGCGGCGCAGCGGTATCCGTCCGGGGTTGGGGTGACGCATGAAGACTTCGCTCCAGTTCATGGGGCCGGTTGCGGTCCGGGAGACGTGCAGGGGGCGGTCCGCGGCGGTCAGTTGAGGACGGTCTGCGTGACGACGATGTGCCCGGCGTCCGGGTTCAGGCTGCCGCCGAGCCGGCTGAACGCGCCGTCGGTCAGGTCGAGGCACTTCGGCTCCTGCGGGGTCTGCACGAACGTGCCCCGGTCGTTGATGCGGACCACCAGCGACCGGCCGTTGGCGACATTGGTCACCTGCACCCTGGTGCCGAACGGCAGTTGGGGCTGACGGCTGAGCGAGGTCGCCGCCGTGTCGGCGTTGTTGTCGAACAGCTCACCGCTCGCCGTCAGCGCGCCGGGCGGCTGGGGGCCGTAGTGGGTGGCCCAGCACTGCTCACCGGCCTGCGCGGCCGGGGCGTTCCACTTCTGGTTGGCGCCGCCGGTGCAGGTCCATATCTGGGTCCGGGTGCCGTTGACGGAGGTGTTGCCGGTGACGTCCAGGCACTTGTCCGCCTGCGGGTTGACGATGTCGTGGGCGGCGGTCACGGTCCACTTCTGGTTGGCGCCGCCGGTACAGGACCACAACTGCGCCTTGGCGCCGTCGGCGGTCGCGTTGCCGGTGACGTCGAGGCACTTGCCGAGGGCGCGCAGGGTGCCGTCGCTGCCCACGGACCACTGCTGGGCGTTGGTGCCGTTGCAGTCGTAGAGCTGAACGGGCGTGCCGTCGGCGGAGTCGGCCCCGGCGACGTCGAGGCACTTGCCGGCGAGCCCGGTGATGGAGCCGGTGGCGGCCTGGGCGGGAGAGGCGGCCAGCGCGCCGGCCGACACGGCGACGGCGGCGGCGAGCACGGTGCGGAACAGGACCGAGCGAGTGGGGGGTTGTGCGGCCACGGGAGGAGATCACAGCCTTTCGCGGTCGATGAAGAACGGGCAAGGCCTCACCGAGCCGAGTGCTGCGGTGCGGAGGCCCACCCGGCACCCCGGGAAGCTAAGTGGTCTGAACCAGTACCGTCAAGTGCCGAACGAGGCATGCTGCAAAGGCAGTTGAGTGACCCTGAGGAGTGAATTCAGGCCAGGGTGCCGACGTGGGTGAACGTCGTTCGGCGTTCATTTGTTGATGCCGGTGACGGAGGGGCGTCGCTCCGGCATGCCGGCCGCCGCACTGTGAACAGCCCCTGAAGCGCGCCCCCTTGACGGTCATCTGGTCCGTACCTATGGTCTCGGTTCAGCCCGCGCGTTCAAGAAGCCGCCCAGAGTTCACATATGAGGACGAACACGATGCAGGAAACACCCGCCCGCCGCCGCCGCAGGTCCCGGCGTTCCGCCCTCGCCCTCACGGCGGCGGCCACCCTGCTCACCACCGGCCTGCTCTCCTGGCCCGGCACCGAGCGCGCGGAGGCCGCCCCCGCGACCTTCGTCCACCCCGGCGTCACCGTCTCCCGCGCCCAACTCGACTTCGCCCGCGGCAAGGTGCTCGCCGGCGCCCAGCCGTGGAAGAGCGCCTACGACCAGATGATGGCGAGCAAGTACGCGAGCCTCAGCCGCACCCCCCGGCCCCGCGCCGTCGTGGAGTGCGGCTCCTACTCCAACCCCAACTACGGCTGTACGGACGAACGCGAGGACGCCATCGCGGCGTACACCGACGCGCTCGCCTGGTACGTCACCCGAGACGAGCGCTACGCCAAGAAGGCGATCGAGCTGATGGACGCCTGGTCCGCCGTGCTCACCGACCACACCAACAGCAACGCTCCGCTGCAGACGGGCTGGGCGGGCTCCTCCTGGCCGAAGGCCGCCGAGATCATCAAGTACACGTACTCCGGCACATGGGCCAACTCAGGCCGTTTCGCGTCCATGCTGCGCAACGTCTACCTGCCGGAGATCATCAACGGCTCGAACTCCAACGGCAACTGGGAGCTGTCGATGATGGAGGCGGCCGTCGGCATCTCCGTCTTCCTGGAGGACAAGGCGTCGTACGACACGGCCATGGCGAAGTTCCGCACCCGCACGGCCGCGTACGTGTACCTCGCCTCCGACGGCGACCTGCCGAAGACGGTACCGAGCCAGAACCTGAACACCCGCGACAAGATCGTCTCCTACTGGCAGGGCCAGTCCACCTTCGTCACCGGCCTCACCCAGGAGACCTGCCGCGACTTCACCCACACCGGCTACGGCATCTCCGCCATCTCGCACGTCGCCGAGACCAGCCGGATCCAGGGCCAGGACCTGTACGGCACCGACGTGGGCGAACGGCTGCGGCAGGCGCTCGGCTTCCAGGCCAAGTACGAACTGGGCACCGCCGTCCCGAGCTGGCTGTGCGGCGGGTCGGTCAAGCGGGGGCTGGGCCCGGTCACCGAGGTCGGCTACAACGCCCTGCACAACCGCCTGGGCATCGCCATGACCAACACCCAGACCCTGACCGAGCAGAACCGCCCGGCAGGCAGCAACAACCTCTTCGTGGCCTGGGAGACCCTCACCCACGGCGACAACCCGAACTGACCCCGCCGCCGGTCCGCACCCGTGCCGGGCCCGTGGTCAACGAGCCCGGGGGCTCCGGCCGTCGCCATGCGACCGCCGGGGCGCCAGCGGTCCGGACGCGCTGCGCCGGCCCGGGTCGATCTGCCCGGCGAACGCCTGGAGCGCGGCCGAGCTGTTCGGCGGCAGGACCGCCATCAGCCCCCGGTCCTGCGCCTGGGCCAGCGTGTGCGCGGCCTGGCTGCCTTCCGGGGCGAGCACCAGCCGCACGTGCCCGTCGCCGGAACCCCGCCGGTCCACCGGCGTCACGGCGCCATGCGTGCCGTCGGGCAGGGTCACCCACAGCTGGAAGTCGTCGTACCGGAAGAAGTCCGCACCCTTCACCGGCCACGGGTAGTGGTGCTCTCCCGGCACCTTCGGCAGGATCCCCTGGTGGTTCCCACGGCTCATCGGCACACAGGAGTTGAAGAGGCAGTCGGTCCACGCCTCGACGCCGTCGGCGTCCGTGACCGGGGTGCGCAGCAGCTGCTCGGCCTCCTCGTAGCCCAGTTCGGCCAGGGCGGGCAGCGTCTCGGGGAAGGCCGCCACCAGTTCGGCCGCGTCCTGGCGCAGCCGGTCGATCTTGGGCGGGTCGGCGCAGAACTGCATGCTCCACTCGATGCCCACGCGGGCCCGGTACATCCGCCAGCCGCCCGCCGACTTCACCCACAGGCTGCCGCCGTGGTGCATCTCCCAGCCCTCGGGTGCCACCGGCCGGGGCCCGTAGGGCAGGTCCGCGTCGTCCATCTCGTCGAGGATCCGGTGCGCCGTGCGTTTCGCGGCCTGGAAGAACGGCGACTCGAAACGCTTCGGATGCTCCACCAGCCGGATCCTCCAGGGATGGTCCTCCGACATGGTGCCGCCCGGCTTGACCGTGTCGGGCATCACGTTTCTGGCAACGGTACCGGCGCGGGTCATACTGCCCTCCTCGTGCCGCCCGCGGCCCGGGTACGGCCCGCGGTGCCGAGTGCCCCCCGGGAACGGTCCCCCTGTGACTATCGTGCGCCTCGGGGCGGGAGTCTGCGAGCGCAGACACCGCCCCGAGGCGCCGGCCGGGGTGCTCAGGCGAAGTGGCGGACGAAGACGTCCGACTTGCCGTTGGTGTCGCCGGGCACGAGGTCGTCGGCGGTGGACTGGAAGACCACGTCGCGTCCCCCGGTGCTGACCGCGCCGGTCCCGGCCGAGGCGGGCTGGTTCGAGACGGCCTCCGTGGTGTCCGTCACCAGGTCGAGCAGCGCGAGCGACGGTCCGGTCGTGTCCTGCGGGGCGTACAGCAGATAGCGGCCGGTGGGATCGATGGCCAAGCCCCGCACGTTCGGCACCAGTCGGGCGGTGCCCGAGCTCACATCGTGGACGTAGGTGTCGGAGCCCGACAGGTAGACGACCTTGCTGCCGTCGTAGCTGAGCTGGACGAGGGTCGCCTTCGCGGACGGCCCCTCGATCGGGCCGGAGGCGGTGCCGCCGGTCCGGTCCCACACGAAGACGTCCTCCGTTTTGCCGTCCTGGTAGGCGACATAGCGGCCGTCGCCGCTGATGGACGGCCTGGACGGGAAGGTGTGGCCGAAGGTGGCGACGGTCTGGTTGGTGCCGGTTCCCTGGTTCTGCACCTCGATGCGCTGGCCGAACGACGGTTGTCGCGGAGAGAAGACGACATGGGCGACGTAACCGCCGTCCCCGCTCAGCGACGGCTGGTTGCAGCTGTAGGCCGAGCAGTTGAGGGAAGCCGTCGCTCCCGTGCTCACCTGGTACTGGCGAATCCGCACGTTGGTCACCCACTGCACCGGATAGGCGAGGTAGGCCCCGTCACCGCTGATCACCGGGGGCTGGAGCGGGGGCAGCGGCCCCATCTGCCGGGACCGGCCCGTCGGCTGGTCGCGGACGTACACCCGGTCGCCTCCCGTGGTGCCGTCGGGCGTGAGGTTCGTCGCCGACGAGGAGAAGACGATGCGGCGGCCGTCGGGCGTGATCGAGGCTCCCGCGGAGTTGTCGTCGGCCTGGGTGCCGTCGGCCGCGACACTGATCCTCTCGACGTCGGCTCCGCTGCCACCCGCGAGACCCGCGGCCTCGGCCCCGGCCGCGCCGGGCACCGCGGCCGTGACCGCGCAGACCGCGACCGCCACGCCCAGAGCGGCCCGCACACGTCTGGTGGTGCTCCCGTTCGCGTTTCCCCTCATGTTCCCCCCACACAGGACACGGTCCCCCTCCAGCCCTCCGCCGGAGGTCCGCAAGCATGCAATCGCGATGACGCAGTGGGTTCAAGGCGTCACACGACGCATCGATGCCGCGCCAACCCGCCGCCTCCTACGGCCTGGTGCGGACGAAAGCCAGCGTCCAGTAGCCCTCGCCGGGGCCCGGCTGCCGGTTCCAGGATCTCGTCCGGAACGTGTGCAGACGCCCACGGACGAGGGCGAACCGCGGCAACCGGACGCCGTACTCGGCGGCGAGCGCCTCCAGGGCCCGGCGCTCACCCAGCCGCTCGGCGGGCGGGTCGTCCGGCCGGAAGAGCCGCTCCGGATCCAGCGCGGCCGGCACGGAACCCCGTACGACCGCCTTTTCCCGCACCGTGAACCCGTACCGCTCCTCCCCGTCCTCCGCCACGGACAGATGGAACACACCGGGGCGGTGCCCGTCGGACGGCTCGCTCCACACCGTCACCGCACGGGTGCCGCGCGAGGCCGCGACGCCCGGGGAGACGAACCACTTCTCGGCGAAACTCCCGCCGGGCCGCCCCTCC
Organism: Streptomyces sp. NPDC046881; assembly: GCF_040645015.1. Classification (NCBI taxonomy): domain Bacteria; kingdom Bacillati; phylum Actinomycetota; class Actinomycetes; order Kitasatosporales; family Streptomycetaceae; genus Streptomyces; species Streptomyces sp. NPDC046881. The sequence goes on from NZ_JBEYXJ010000015.1 coordinate 76,124, forward strand.
AGGGCGAAGCTCCAGCCGGCACCTGCCCGGCCGACGGAGACCACCGCCCTGTCCTCCCAGCCCGACGCGTGCGCGTCGCCGCGCAGTAGCATGCGCGACTCCCACAAGGTCGTCGGCTCGCTCAGCACGGTGGTCCCGTCCGCGCCGAGACGGCCGGGCAACTCGGCCGGCTCCACCGCCTCCACGAGGACGAAGCGGTACGACGACGACAGCACGTTGCCGGGATCCAGCTCCGTCAGCCACGCCAGCCCCGGCGGATCCACGTCGGCCGCCGGAGCCGGCACCGCGCCCCGCTGCCCGGCCCGGGGCGTGGCCAGCAGCTCCCGGCCCCGCTCCGGCGTGACCAGCGGGCCCAGGAGCGGGTCGGCGCACAGCCCGACCGGCGCGATGTGCTCCGGGCCCACAGGCCGCCACTCGGGCAGCGCGGCGCGCAGGGTCCGCCACGCCCCGTCCGCGTCACCCCACCGCGCCTGCTCCCGCGCCTCCGCCACGGCACGCCCGAAAGCGCCTCCGGGGGCATAGCGGTAGATGCCTTCACGCACGTCGTGCAGGATCTCCCGCGCCGTCTCGGCCAGCGCGGGGGAGGCGCCGCCCAGGTGGTAGGTCCACGCCGAGTCGTCCCGGCACGCGCTCACATGCTCGGCCGCAAGGACGGGCAGGACCTCCGGCCCGTAGAGCGGATCGGCGTTGAGACCGTGGAACGACACCGTGTACGTCTGCCCGAGCAGCCGGCGGATCTGGTCGCGCAGCCCCGCCGCCCGCGGCCTGCCGTACTCGAGCGCCTCCGCCAGCGCCGCCTCGGCCTCCTCGTACCGCCCCCGCAGCGCCTCCAGCCGGGCCTCCTCCACCGACACGTCCAGCGCCCGCGTCGTCGCGTTGGCGAACTCCCGCCCGGTGCGGCGCGACCGGTCCGTCTGGAGGCTGTGGAACTCCCGGTACATGTCCTCCATGAACGCCCGGAAGGACCCGTACCGCTCCGGCGGGCTCGCCCGCCACGACGCGTAGGAGTACACGGCCCACTCACCGTCGGCGTCCACGTCCCCCGGGTCCATCAGGACGTGGACGGCGTCCGACTCCACGTCCAGTTGCAGGGCCCGGTGCCACATCCCGGCCAGCAACTCGTCCTCGGGCGTGGAGTCGTCGTCCAGCTCCCCGGGGAAGTACTCGGCCAGCCCCGCCGCGTCCTCGTGCCACCGGACGTCGCCGGTACCGGCGAGCAGCCACACGAAGCCGCCCGCATGCCGCCAGCCGTCGCTCACCGTCAGGAACGCCCGGTACGAGGGAGGCAGCCGGTGCCCGAGCCGCTGCTCCAGAGCGAGGATCCGCTCCTCGGAGGCGGGCGGGAACCCCAGCCACCGCGTACGCAGTATGTCCTCGTCTTCCGCGAGCCGCTCGTCTTCCGGCGCGTCCGGATCCTGCGCGTCCGCCCACTCGTGGCTCCAGCGCGTCAGTAACGCCCGCCAGTAGTCGCTGTCCGTCATGCCACCGATCGTGCCAGCCGGCACTGACAACGCCCTTGCGGCCGGTGGACGTCGGGCCCGCCGGAGGCGGACACCGGCTCGGCGGGTCCCCGGTCGACACCCGCGTGTCGCAGGGCCCGACATGAGACATGGCCCGAGCGGGTGTGCCCGGGCCATGTGCCTCGTACCTACGTCTCGTGCGAGACCTGTGTGGGGTCAGCCGATGTCGCCGGGTCGGACCCGGCCGCGCCACGCGCCGGACTCCCCGCCGCGCTCCTCGATGAACTGCTTGAACCGCTTCATGTCACCCTTGACGCGCCGATCGATCGTGCCGATCAGGTCCGCGGCCTTCTCCATGGCCCCGCTGGGCTCGACGTCCATCACCAGCTCGACCTTGGTGTGGCTGTCGTCCAGGCGCTCGAAGCGGACCGTGCCCCTCTGGCTGGTGTCGCCGCTCGTGGTGCGCCAGGTGATGCGCTCGTCGGGCAGCTGGTCGACGATCTCGGTGTCGAACTCCCGCCGTACCCCGCCGATCTTCGTGGTCCAGTGATTGTGCCGGTCGTCCAGCTGCCTGACCTCCTCGACGCCTTCCATGAAGTTCGGGAACTCCTCGAACTGCGTCCACTGGTTGTAGGCGGTGTGGAGCGGAACCTCGACCTCTACCGCTTCCCGGACCGTGCTCATCTCTGTACCTCCGTTGTCACTCCTTGCCTGGACCTGGCGAGTACCCGCAGAAGCGAAGGTCATGAGCGCTGAAGCCGGAAACGAGGAGCGTGAGGGAGCGAACACGCAGCGCATCCGCCCTTCCGCCGCCCCCGGTTCGATCCAGCCACTGCACCCCATTCGAGCCACCGCGCTGACGTGGTGTTTTACAGTGGCTGCACCAGTTCCAGCGACAGGACCTGTGAGGTATCCGCGAACATGCCGACTGAGACCTTCGAGTTTCAGGTGGAGGCGCGTCAGCTGCTCCAGCTGATGATCCACTCGGTCTACTCGAACAAGGACGTCTTCCTGCGGGAGCTCGTGTCCAACGCCTCTGACGCGCTGGACAAGCTGCGTCTGGAGAAGCTGTGGGACGACTCGCTCGACGCCGACGTGTCCGACCTGCACATCGAGATCGACATCGACCGGGACGCCCGTACGCTCACCGTGCGGGACAACGGCGTCGGGATGTCGTACGACGAGGTCGGGCAGCTCATCGGCACGATCGCCAACTCCGGCACCGCGAAGTTCCTGCAGGAGCTGCGGGAGGCCAAGGACAAGGCCGGTGAGGAGGGGCTCATCGGCCAGTTCGGCGTCGGCTTCTACTCCGGCTTCATGGTGGCCGACGAGATGACCCTGCTGACCCGGCGGGCCGGCGAGAGCCAGGGCACCCGCTGGTCGTCGCGCGGCGAGGGCACGTACACCCTGGAGACGGTCGACGACGCGCCGCAGGGCACCTCGGTCACCCTCCACCTCAAGCCGGCCGACCCGGAGAACCAGCTCCACGACTACACCTCGCCGTGGAAGATCAAGGAGATCATCAAGCGGTACTCGGACTTCATCACCTGGCCCATCCGGATGGTGCCCGAGGGCTCCGCCGACGGGAGCGACGAGGCGCCCGCGCCCGAGACCCTCAACTCCATGAAGGCGCTGTGGGCGCGGCCCCGCGACGAGGTGTCCGACGACGAGTACCACGAGCTGTACAAGCACATCGGCCACGACTGGCGCGACCCGCTGGAGACGATCCGGCTCCAGGCGGAGGGCACCTTCGAGTACCAGGCCCTGCTGTTCCTCCCCGCGCACGCGCCCCACGACCTGTTCACGCGCGACTTCAAGCGCGGCGTGCAGCTCTACGTCAAGCGCGTCTTCATCATGGACGACTGCGAGGCGCTGCTGCCGCCGTACCTCCGCTTCGTCAAGGGCGTCGTCGACGCGGCGGACCTCTCGCTCAACGTGTCCCGCGAGATCCTCCAGCAGGACCGCCACATCGAGATGATGCGGCGCCGGCTGACGAAGAAGGTGCTGTCCACGGTCAAGGAGATGATGACCAAGGACCGGGAGCGGTACGACACGTTCTGGCGGGAGTTCGGCACGGTCCTGAAGGAGGGCCTGGTCACCGACTCGGAGAACCGGGACGCCATCCTCGCCGTCGCGTCGTTCGCCAGCACGCACGACGCCACCGAACCGACCACGCTCAAGAGCTACGTGGAGCGGATGAAGGACGGCCAGGAGGACATCTACTACCTGACCGGCGAGTCCCGGCAGAGCATCGAGAACTCCCCGCACATGGAGGCGTTCCGGGAGCGGGGCATCGAGGTGCTGCTGCTCACCGACCCGGTGGACGAGGTGTGGGCGGACGCCGTCGGCGAGTACGAGGGCAAGAAGCTGCGGTCCGTCGCCAAGGGGCAGATCGACCTCGACGCCAAGGACGAGGACGCCTCCGACGCGGAGCGGGAGAAGCAGTCCGAGGACTACGCCGGTCTGCTCGGCTGGATGAAGGAGCAGCTGGACGAGGACATCAAGGAGGTGCGCCTGTCCTCCCGCCTCACCGTCTCCCCGGCCTGCGTCGTCTCCGACGCGCACGACCTGACCCCGGCCCTGGAGAACATGTACCGCGCGATGGGCCAGGAGGTGCCCCGCGCCAAGCGGATCCTGGAGCTCAACCCGGACCACCAGCTGGTGAAGGGCCTCAACCAGGCCTACAAGGAGCGCGAGGACCGCTCGGAGCTGGCCGAGACCGCCGAACTCCTGCACGGCCTGGCGGTGCTCGCCGAGGGCGGCCAGCCGAAGGAGCCCGCCCGCTTCGTCAAGCTGATGGCGGACCGCCTGGAACGCGCGCTGTAACACGGCGCCGCGGGTCCGGAACTCGCGGCGCCGGCCATTCGTTTCCCCCTCGCACGGATCGTCTCGCACGTCTCGGATCGTCTCGTAGGGACGTCCGGGCCGTGCCCGGCGAGGGGGAGGCCGAAGTGGACACGAGGGCGGGACACGGTGCCGGCACGCGCTGCCGGCCCGGGACGGGAAGGCGCCACGCCTCTGCGCACGCCTTGGCGAGATGCGGGCAGGCCACGCGCGTTGGCCGCGCCGACATCGCGACCTGAGGCACGCGATGCCGTTCGACGACAGGCTGGTGCAACGCGCGACCGAGGCCGTGACGGCGTACGAGCAGGCCAGGGCGAGGCCTGAGCCGTCCGCGGTGCAGCGGGCGTTGGCGCTGGCGGAAGCGTTGTACGCGCAGGTCCCCGCGGAGTATCCCGGGCAGGCGGCGATCGCCGCGTACCTCGTCTCCGCCCTGCTCCTCCTGCGCGCCGAAGCGGGCGGCGGCATGCGGGTGCGGGCCGACCTCGACCGCGCCCTGGACCACGCCGAACAGGCGGTCCGCCTGCGCGAGCGGACGGTCGACCCCGACCCCGGTCTGCCCTCGGTCGCCCAGTTCCTCGCGCACACGAGCGAGGTACGGCGGATTCGTCTGCGGGCCACCGGTGACGTCCGCGAACTCGACGCCGCGATCGACGCCGCCCGGGCCGCCGTACGGCAGCCCGGGACCACCGGGCCGGACCACGCCCACGTCCTGACCACCTTGTGCCGTCTCCTCACCGACCGGCATCTGCTCACCGGAGCCCTGGCCGACCTCGACGAAGCGGTCCAAGCCGGCCGGGACGCCGTCACGGCGGCGGGCCCGGCGCACACGTCCTACTCGCTGGCCTGCAACAACCTGGCCTTGGCCCTGCGCAACCGATCCGAACGCCGGGGAGAGGCGGCCGACCTGGGGGAGGCCGTCGTCCACGCACGCAACGGAGCGGCAGCCGCCCCGGACGGGGCCCTGCGCGCGGCCTGCCTGAGCACGCTGGGAGGCGTACTGGCCAGGCAGTACGACGTCCAGGGCGACCCGCACGCGCTGGACGAATCCATCACCGCGGGGCTGGCGGCCCTCGAAGCCCTGGGCGTCCCCTCACCCACCGCCTCCCCGGACCCGGACGAGGCCGACGCGGCGGGACCACCGGCCGGCGGCGCGGCCGACGCCGCGTCCGTGCTGGCGAACCTCGCCCTCGCGCTGCGTCGCCGGCACGAACGCACCGGTGACGTCGGAGACCTCGACACGGCCGTCGCCGCCGCCCGCGCGGCCCTGCGTGTCTCACCCCCGCGCGGCCCGGACCACCCGGCCTGCCTGGACCAGCTGGCCAATGCCCTGCAGTGGCGCTTCCAGCTGACAGGCGACGCCGAGGACCTGAACGAGGCGGTCGACGCCGGCTGCAAGGCGCTGCGGCGCTGTCCCGCCGGTCACCCGGCACGGGCGATCCTGCTCAACAACCACGCCCGTGCGCTGCGCCTGCGGTTCGAGCGCGGTGGTGACCCGGCCGATCTCAACCAGGCGATCGCCGCCGTACGGCAGGGCCTGGCCACCGTGCCGCCCGGGGACGCCGGACACGCCGTGTGCCACGCGCAGTTGAGCGTCCTGTCGCTGGCACGCCATGGGCTCGCCGCCGATCCCGTCGATCTCGACACGGCGGTGGCCGCCGCAGCCCAGGCCGTGACGGCCGCCGCCCCCGGCGACCCCCACCGGGGCCTGTACCTGAACGACCTGGGCATCGCCCACCAGGAGCGGTTCGCCGAACGGGCCGACCCCGCCGACATCGACGCGGCGATCCGGGCCGCCCGGCAGGCCGTGAGCGTCACCCCTCGCGGCCACCCGCTGTATGCCACCTGCCGGGAGAACCTGGGCAACACCCTGATCACCCGCTGGGCCTGGCGGCTCAAGGAGGACGACGACGGCGAACGGAGGCGCGGCCCGGGGCAGGCGCAGGCGCGGAAGCCGGCGGACCTGGCCGACCTGAACGAAGCCATCGCGGCGCACCGTGCGGCCCTCGACGCGGCAGTGGGCGCTGCCGAGCGCGTGATGTGCTCGGCCAATCTCGGGACGTCGCTCCGCTGGCGGTATCAGCAGACGGGAAGCTCCCGAGACGCCCGGGAAGCAGAGGCCCTGCTGCGGGCAGCGGTGCGCGCCGGGCCGGAGGACAGCTTCGTGTACGGCCGGCACCTGGACGCGCTTGGCTGGCTGCTGAGCGCGCGCTGGCAGCGCACCGGTGACCGGGACGGCGCGGCCGAGGCCGTCGCCCTGTGGCAGCGGGCGGCACGGCTGCCCGGCGCCGCGGCGGCCGAGCGGGTCGCGGCGGCCACGTCCTGGGGCGGCCTCGCGGCGGAACTCGGCGACTGGGCGCAGGCCATGGACGGCATGGCCACGGCCGTCGACCTGCTGCCGCTGGTCGCGTGGCGCGGCCTGGACCGCAGGCAGCGCGAACGGCTGCTCGCGGACTGCGCCGGACTGGCTCAGAACGCGGCCGCGGCAGCGTTGGCCGCGGGCCGGCCGGAGCAGGCCGTGGAACTCCTGGAACGCGGACGCTCCGTGCTGTGGTCGCAGCTGCTGGAGCAGCACGCCGAACTCGACGCCCTGCGCACCGCGGCGCCCGCACTGGCGGCCCGCCTGGACCGGGTCCGGGCCGCACTGGACGCCACGGTGGCCGCCACGCCCGCGCTGTCCGTCATGGAGGCCGCTGCCGGCACGACCGCACCGGCCCGCCCCGCCTGGCTGGAGCGCCACGACGCCGCGGACGGCCGCACGGCACCGGCCCACGAGTGGGAGGAGCTGATCGCGGAGGTGCGCCGGCTGCCCGGCTTCGGGGACTTCCTGCGCCGGCCTCCGCTGCGCGAGCTGCAGTCCAAGCTGCCCGGGCCGGTCGTCCTGGTCAACGTCAGCGAGCTGGGCTGCGACGCCCTGGTCGTCACCCCCGACGCGGTGCGCGTGGTGCCGCTGCCCGGCCTGACGGCCCGCGACGCGCACGCGCGCGTGGACCAGTTCCTCACCGTGCTCCAGGAAACGGACCGCGCCGGCGGTGCCGACGTCAGAGCCGTGCGCATGATCCGCGAAAGCACGCTCCGGGACATCCTGGAATGGCTGTGGGAGACGGTCGCCGCTCCCGTCCTGGATGCGTTGCGCCTCACCTCCGCCGTGCCCGCAGGCGGCCCCTGGAGACGGCTGTGGTGGTGTCCCACCGGTCCGCTCGCCCTGCTGCCCCTGCATGCGGCGGGCCGCGCGGGCGACAGCGTCCTGGACCGCGTCATCAGCTCGTACACCCCGACGCTGCGCAGCCTGGCCCCCGCGCCCGGCCGAGCGGGTCGGAGCGCGCACGGGTCCGGACTGCTCGCCGTGGCCGTCGCCGACGCACCCGGGCTGCCCGTCCTGCGCGGCGTACGGCAGGAAGCGGAGGCAGTGACCCGGTTCTTCCCCGGCCGGTTCCGCAGGCTGCTCGACGGCCCCGAGGCCACCCGGGACGCCGTCCGCACCGGACTCGCCGGGCACGCCTGGGCGCACATCGCCTGCCACGGCAGCCAGGACCTCTCGGCCCCGTCCCGTGCCGGACTCCACCTCCACGACGGCGTCCTGACCCTGGCCGAGCTGGCCACCGCCCGGCGCGCGGATCCGGGGGAGCTGGCCTACCTGTCCGCCTGCGAGACGGCCATGGGAGGTGCGAACGTGCCCGACGAGGCGGTCACCCTCGCCCACGCCCTGCAGTTCACCGGCTACCGGCACGTGGTGGCCACCTTGTGGAGCGTCGAGGACACCGTGGCGACCCGCACGGCCGAGGCCTTCTACACCGGCCTGGCCCGCACGGCCGTACCCGACCCGGCGCGGACGGCCGGCCCGGACCCGGCGCGGGCCGCGGAGGCCCTCCACCACGCGGTCCGCGCCCTGCGCGCCCGCATGCCCCACGCACCGGGGCGGTGGGCGTCGCACATACACGTGGGAGCGTGACGCACGTCGGCGGCCGAGGTGCACTTCGGCGGTGACCTCGGCGGCGAGCCGGTGCGGGCTGTCCGCCGTTGGCTCCGGCGACGGCGTCACGTCGGGTGGATGAGGCGGCTCTCGTAGGCGAAGATCACGGCCTGGATCCGGTCGCGGAGTTCGAGCTTGTGCAGGATCCGCCCCAGATGGGACTTCACCGTCGCCTCCGCGAGGTACAGAGTGGCCGCGATCTCGGTGTTGGACAGGCCGCGGCCCACCTGGACGAGCACCTCGCGCTCACGGGCGCTGAGCCGGCTCAGCCGCTCGTCGCGGTCGGCGCTGCTGCCGTCGGGGATGCGCGGGCGGAGGTGCTCCAGCAGGCGGCGGGTGATCCTCGGGGAGACCACCGCGTCGCCCACGGCCACACTGCGTATCGCGGTGAGCAGTTCCTCGGGCCTGGTGTTCTTCAGCAGGAAGCCCGAGGCTCCGGCGTTGAGCCCGGCGAAGGCGTATTCATCGAGGTCGAAGGTGGTGAGGATCAGCACCCTGCTCCGCGGGGAGACCCGGATGACCTGCTGGGTCGCCGCGATTCCGTCGGTCCCGGGCATCCGGACGTCCATGAGGACGACATCGGGGCGCAGCTCCCGGGCGAGGTGTACGGCCTGGTTGCCGTCCGCGGCCTCGCCGACCGGTGCCATGTCGGGCTGGGCCTCCAGGACCGTGCTGAAGGCCATACGGAGCAGCGCTTCGTCGTCGGCGATCAGGATGCGGATCGTCATGCGGTCGTCGTTCCGCTGCTGCCGAGGAAGAGGCGGGTACGGATTCCCCAGCCGCCGCCCGGAAGTGGTCCGGCCTGCAACTTCCCCCCGTAGGCGGCCGCGCGCTCGCGCATGCCGGGGATGCCGTGACCGGATGGGGTGGCGCCGGGACGCGGCGGGCAGGGGCCGCTGTCGGTGACGTCCACTGCGACGGTCTCGGCTGAGCACAGCACCCGGACCTTCGCGTGTGTGCCGGTGGGCGTGTGCTTGAGGGCGTTGGTCAAGGCTTCCTGTACCAGGCGGTAGACGGTCAGTTGTGCGGTGGCAGGAATGTGCGCATGGCCGCCCCGGACCTCGAGGCGGGTCGGCAGCCCGGCGGCGCACATCTGCTCGGCGAGAGCCTCCAGCTGTGCGATGCCGGGCAACGGGTGGCGCTCCGCGTCCGGTTCGTCGGTCCGCAGGATCCCCAACGAGCGCCGCATGTCGGTCAGGGCCTGCCGGCCCGTCTCGGAGATCTGGAGCATCGCGGTGGTGGCCTTGTCGGGCGACCGGTGCTGCGCGTAGACGGCGGCGTCGGTGAGCGCGACCATGACGGACAGGTTGTGGGTGACGATGTCGTGCATCTCCCGGGTGATGCGCGTTCTCTCCTCGGCGACGGCCAGCCGTGCCTGCTGGTCCTGTTGTTGCTCCAGGCGTGCGGCCCGTTCCTCCACGGCCGCGAGATAGGCGTGCGTGGTCCGCACGTTCACACCCAGGACGGCGGCGGCGACGACCATCGCGGTCACCGCGACGAAGAGGGTCACGAACGCGCCTTCCGCCGCCCAGCGCAGACAGGCCAGCAGGGCGCCTGCCTCCACGACGGCACCGGCGACGAGCGTGCCGCGCCGGCCCGAGTTCGCGGCCACCGTGTAGAGAGCCACCAGCAAGGCGACGTCCGCCGGTAGTTGGACGTCCGTCAGCCACTGGACGAAGGCCGCGGCTGCCACGGCGCCGAACACCGTGAGCGGGGCCCGGCGCCGCCACACCAGGGGCAGCGCGAGGGCGGCGGTGAGGGCCACGGTCACCGGAAGCTCCCGCGGGGCGCGCATGGTCACGATGTTGAGCAGGAGCAACACCGGCAACAGCGAGTCGCGCACCACGGGTGGCAGCCGCAGGCCCCAGCGCCGGGCGGCTTCCGCCAGTCGCGCCGTCCGCTTGGAGGCCAGGTCGGCGCATCCGGTCAGCCGTACGGCTGTCCTCGTCCGCCGCACGCGGTCCCCGTGGCGCACCGGGTGGGCGCTGCCCGGCTCTGCGGCCGCCTCAGTCATCACACGTCCCTGTCGATTCAGCATCATGGTGGCCCGGCAAGGGCCACCACCGCGTACCGGCGGAGCCGGGTCGGGTACAAGGAGGGCACACCCCACGCTCCCCAGCGTGAACCGCGGCCCTGTCACGGTAGGCCGCGGGCTCGCGAAGCACATGAGTCCACCGTCTGACGGCACGGCGCCGGGGTACGACCGCAGGAGGAGTCCCGCTTCCTTCCCCGGTCGCAACGCGGCCCTTCACCTGGCGTGCTCGAGTGCGACTCCGGTGGCACGGGCGGGATGCCTGGATGCCACTCCGGTCGCACCGGTGACATGCCTCGGATTGCGACTCCGGGTGCATGTGAGGGCGTCCCGGGACCGATGTGGCATGACGTGCGCCGCCCCGAGGATGGCCGGGTGACCGAGATCATCGCGGGGCTGTACATGTCCCCTCTGGAATTTCTTGCCTTGCTGGCTGCCGTCGCGCTGGTGGTGGCGCGCTGGCTACCCCCCGCCGCCCGCCCACGTGTCACGAGCGCGGCGGGAGCGGTTCTCGTGCTGTCCGCGATCGTGCTGAGTGTGGTGGGGATCCGCTGGCAGATGCTGCCGGTACTGGCAGGCGCTGCCCTCGCGTTGCCGTTCGCCCTCTCGCCCTTGCTGCGACGCCGTACCGGCCACACGGTGCGGCGGGCCCGATGGTGGCTGGCGTTGCCGGGGTCGGTGGCCTGCGTCGGCCTGATCGCCACGGGTCCGGTGGCCGCCTGGGCCTTTCCCGTACCCGTGTTCCCCGAACCGTCAGGCCGCTTCGCGGTCGGCACCCGCGTGGCTCAGTGGACCGACCCGCACCGCCCCGAGACCGCCACCGCCGACCCGCACGACCGGCGCACGGTCGTGGTCCAGCTCTGGTATCCCGCGCGGAAGAGCCCCGCAGGCGCGCAGCGGGCCCGGTACCTCGGACGCACGGAGCACGAGGCGCGCACCGTTGCCGACGCCCTCGCCCGCTACGTCGGCCTGCCCGGGTTCCTGGTCGACGGCGTCCCGCGTGCCCGCACCCGCTCCGTCTTCAACGCTCCGGTGGCCGGCGGGAGCGAACGGTTCCCGGTCGTGCTGTTCTCTCCGGGACTGGGCGGAGTGCGCGCCCAGAACACCGCCTGGGCGGAGGAACTGGCCAGCCACGGCTATGTGGTCGCCGCCCTCGACCACCCGTACGACTCCGCCGCCGTCGTCCTCGCCGACGGCCGGACGATCAAAACCAAGGTCTCGTCCACCGGCGACCCGGACAAGGACGAGAAACTGGGGGCCGGCTGGGCGACGGTTCGAGCCGCCGACCTCAGCTTCGTCCTCACTCAGCTGGGCCGTCTGGACCGGGGCGAGATCGCGGGCCCGCTGACCGGGCGTCTGGACACCGGCCGGGCCGCGGTGACCGGCCACTCCATAGGTGGCGGTTCCGCTCTGCAGGCGGCTCGCCAGGACCGCCGGTTCGACGCCGTCATCGACCTGGACGGCTATCCCTACGACCCCACCTCACGCTCCCTCCACCAACCGGCGCTCGCGCTCACCCAGGCGATCACCGCGGACACCGACCCGCACTACATACCCCGCCTCACCAGCGTCCTCAAGCTCAACACCGGGACGAGCTATCGGCTCACCATCCCCGGCGCCGCACACCTCACCTTCATGGACGGCCCCCTGTACCTGCCGCCCGTGCCCTCGATAGTCGGCTCCCTGGGCCGCACCGGGAGCCCGCACGTCGTCGCCGCGACCACGCTCGCCTTCCTGGACAGCACCCTGCGGCACCGGCCCGGTGACCCGGCCGCCGCTCTGTCGGCCTACGGCGACCTCAGCGTCTATCCCCCGGGCAACAGCCGCTGACCAGCCGCGCCGCGGGCGGAGACGCCACCCCGCCGACGGCACGGCCATGCGCTCGATCGAGGTCGCCATCCCGCCCCCCTGCGACGGCGCGCGCCTCGACCGTGTCGCGTACGCCGTCGAGGCTTGGCGCGGCGCCCGGCACCCGTCCGTGTCCTAGGGCTGCCGGCGCGCGAAGAGGACGGCCCCCGGAGCGCTCGTGTCCAGGTCGACCAGGAGATGTGCCTCGACCGTGAACCCGGCGTCCCGCAGCCGGTCCGACACCTGGTCGGGCCGGCGGCGGTGCACGTGGACGTTCATGGGGTGACCGCCGTAGCCCTGCGTCTTGTGCCGCGTGTCGTCGCCGACGTGGAAGCCGAGCAGCAGGGGCCCGCCGGGGCGCACCACGCGCCGGAAGTGACCGAGGACCGTGGGGACGGCCGTGTCGGGGACGTGGATCAACGACCAGAAGGCGAGCAGGCCCGAGACCGAGGCGTCGGGGAGGCCGAGGTCCGTCATGGATCCCACCTCGAAGCGCAGGCCGGGGTGGTCGCGCCGGGCCAGGTCGATCATCCCGGGGGAGAGGTCGATGCCGAACGCTTCCACGCCCAGTTCGTTCAGGTGGGCGGTGACGTGCCCGGGTCCGCAGCCGACGTCCGCCACCGGACCGCCGCCGGCGGCACGCACCGAGTCGGCGAACAGTGCCAGGGCCGCCCGCAGGTACGGTTCCCGGGCCAGCGCGTCGCCGATCAGGTCGGCATAGCTGACCGCGACCGTGTCGTAGGAGGTCCGGGTGTCGGCCAACCAGCTCTCGTCGTCCATGAGTTGACACAGTAGAACAGTCTCTTCGCGCGCGCCGCCGGCTCGGTTTGCGCATTGGCATGGACCTGACGTCACGGCGCGGCTAGGATCTGCCCCGCCACGCAGAGAGCGCTCTCAGACATCGGCTGTTCCACCCCACCCCTGGAACGACGAAGGGCAACTCCCATGAGACGCACACGACTCACGCATGCCGCGCTGGCCGCACTCCTGGTCCTCGGCGCGCTGGGCGCAGCGGGCACGATCCCCGCGGCGGCGGCCGGTTCCACGACCCACTCGGCGGACACCGCGGCAGCCACCCCCCAACCCGCCTCCGCCGGACTCGTGACCGCCATGCAGCGCGATCTCGGCCTCACGCGCAAGCAGGCCGAGGCCCGGATCGCCGCCGAACGGGCCGCCGCCGCGCTCGACCCGAAGGTGCGCCGCACGGCCGGGAAGGCCTACGCGGGCTCCTGGTTCGACTCCGCGAAGGGGCGCCTGACGGTGGCGCTCACCCCGGACGCCCCGGCGGACACGCGCCGTGCGATCAGGACGGCCGGGGCGGAGGTCCGTACGGCCGCGCACACGGCCCGGCAGCTGGACGCCGTCAAGGCGCGCGTCGACCGACTGTCCGCGCCGCCCGGAGTGAGCGGCTGGCACGTCGACCCGGTGGCCAACACGGTCGTCGTCGACATCGTCCGCAAGGACCGCTCTGACAACGATGTCCGGCGCTTCCTGTCCCGGGCCCGCCAGGCGGGTCCCGTGACGGTCCGGACCGTGTCCGCCGCACCCCGCACCTTCGCCGCGGGAACGGTCGGCGGCGACCCCTACTACACCGGCAACGTCCGCTGCTCCATAGGCTTCTCGGTGTACGGCGGCTTCGTGACCGCCGGGCACTGCGGCCAGCCCGGCGCCGGGGTCAGCGGCTGGGACGGCTCCTACATCGGCACCTTCCAGGGCTCCTCGTTCCCGGACAACGACTACGCCTGGGTGAGCGTGGGCAGCGGCTGGTGGACCGTCCCCGTGGTGCTGGGCTGGGGCACCGTACCCGACCAGCTCGTGCGCGGCTCGGCCGTGGCGCCCGTCGGATCCTCCGTCTGCCGCTCGGGATCGACCTCGCACTGGCACTGCGGGACGGTCCTCGCGATGAACGAGACCGTCAACTACAGCCAGGGCGCGGTGCACCAGCTGACGAAGACGAGCGTCTGCGCCGAACCCGGGGACTCCGGCGGCTCCTTCCTCACCGGGGACCAGGCACAGGGCGTCACCTCGGGCGGCTGGGGCAACTGCACCAGCGGCGGCGAGACCTGGTTCCAGCCGGTCAACGAGATCCTCGGCCGGTACGGCCTGACCCTGCACACGTACACCGGCTGACCTCGCACGCGCACCGACCACACGCGGTCGCACCGGGGGCCCGCACGCACCGTGGCGGACCCCCGTCCGTGGCGCCGCACCGACCATGGAGCAGACACCGTGCTGAGACTCCCGCCCCGCAGCACCCAAGCCCCTTCCCGACCGCCGCTCCGGGCCCCCCGGCGCCTACGGCACCTGGTGACCGCCGTCGTGGTGACGACGCTCGCCGTCACCACCCTCCTCGTCACCGGGGCGTCCCCCTCGCGCGCCGCAGGGTCCTGGACGCCCAGGACCGCCCCGATGTCCACTCCCTGGACCGACCAGGTGCCGGTGGACCACCCCCTGCCCGAATACCCCCGTCCGCAACTCACCCGGCCCGACTGGGCCAACCTGAACGGCATCTGGGACTTCGCCGTCACCCCCCGCGACGCCGGGCAGCCGGCGGCCTTCGGTGAGCGGATCCGCGTACCGTTCGTGCCGGAGTCCGCGCTGTCCGGCATCCAGCGCAAGATCACCCAGAACGACCGGCTCTGGTACAGGCGCACCTTCACCGTCCCCGCCGGCTGGGACGGCCGCCGCGTCCAGCTCAACTTCGGCGCCGCCGACTGGGAGACGACGGTCTGGATCAACGGCCGGCAGGCCGGCGCCGTACACCGCGGCGGCTACGACGCCTTCTCGTACGACATCACGCCCCTGCTGAACCGCGGCACGAACACCGTCGTCGTGTCGGTGTACGACCCGACGGAGACCGGCGGCCAGGCCATCGGCAAGCAGCGCATCCAGGACGTCACCCCGCACGCCGGGCACAGCATCGTCTACACCGCCTCGTCCGGCCTCTGGCAGACCGTCTGGCTGGAACCGACGCCGGCGGCCCACATCACCCGGCTCGACATGGTGCCGCACCTGGAGGACGACACCCTGCGCGTGACCGTACGCGGCAGCGGAGCGGCCGGCGCCGCCGTCAAGGTCACGGTCTCCAGCGGCGGGACGACCGTCGCGAGCGCCACCGGCACGGTCGGCACCGAGTTCTCCGTCCCGGTGCCCCACGCCCATCTGTGGTCACCGGACGACCCGTTCCTGTACGACGTCACCGCCCGGCTGACCGGCAGCCCCGGCGGCGACCGGGTCGGCGGCTACACCGGCATGCGCTCGATCGCCGTCAAGGACGTCGACGGCGTGCGCCGGCCGGTCCTCAACGGACGGTTCGTCTTCCAGACCGGCACCCTCGACCAGGGCTACTGGCCGGACGGCGTCTCCACCGCGCCCACCGACGCCGCGCTCAGGTACGACCTGCAGAAACACAAGGACCTCGGCTTCAACATGGTCCGCAAACACATCAAGGTGGAGCCGCAGCGCTGGTTCTACTGGGCCGACCGGCTCGGGCTGCTGGTGTGGCAGGACATGCCCTCCATGGACAGCGGCAGGACACCGGACAGCGCGGCCCGCAGCCAGTGGGAGAACGAGTACCGCGCCGTCATCGACCAGCACCGCAGCTCGCCCGCGCTCGTCCAGTGGGTCGACCAGAACGAGGGCTGGGGCCAGTACGACCAGGCCCGCATCGCGGACATGGTCAAGGCGTACGACCCCTCGCGCCTCGTCGACAACATGAGCGGCGTCAACTGCTGCGGCGCCCGGGACGGCGGCAACGGCGACGTGGTCGACCACCACAACTACGTCGGACCGGGCAACACGCCGACGGAGCCGGTGCGCGCCTCGGTGCTGGGGGAGTACGGCGGCCTCGGCCACCGGGTCCCCGGACACGAGTGGTACCCGGGCGGCGGCTTCAGCTACGAGGACCAGCCGACCCTGTCCGCGCTCGACGACCGTCTCGTCGGACTGCTCGACGGCATCCGGGAGAACGCCATGCCCGCCGGCGGCCTGTCCGCATCCGTCTACACGCAGATCACCGACGTCGAGAACGAGACCAACGGGCTGATGACCTACGACCGTCAGGTCGTCAAGGTCGACGAGTCCCGCGTCCGCGCGGCCAACCAGGCGCTCATCGCCGCCTCCCGCACCCTCGGCCCGCCGGTGCGGCTGCCGCTGGAGCAGTACGTCTCCCTCCGCGTCACGACACCCGGCCACACGGACCGCTACATCCGCCACGCCGACGGACTCGGCTACACCGAGGTGGTCGGCCCCGGCAGCAGCGACCTGCTCAAGCAGGACGCCACCTGGAAGGTGCGGCCGGGTCTGGCGAACCGGCTCTGCTACTCCTTCGAGTCGCGCAACCATCCCGGTGAGTACCTGCGGCACCGCGACTTCCGGGTCCGCCGCGAGGCGGGCGACGACTCCGCGCTGTACAAGGCCGACGCCACCTGGTGCCCCGACCGGGGCGACGGCGGCATCAGGCTCTCCGCGTCCGGCTTCCCCGGCCAGTACCTCCGGCACATCGACGCCGAACTCTGGCTGGCCCGCTCCGGCGGCACCCACACCTGGGACGACCCGAACACCTTCACCGAGGACACCACCTGGTCCGTCGAATCCCCCTGGGCGACCTGACCAGAGCGCCGCCGCCGGCCGACGTACTCCGCGCCGAGCAGACCGGGTTACTCCCGCCGCCGGACGGCACCGCCGGCCCCCTGCGGCACCGTGTCGTCCATGAAGCTGAGCCGACCCGCGCGCCGGGCCTCCCTCGTCGTCCACGTGGCCGCCTCCGCGAGCTGGCTCGGGCTCACGCTCGGGCTGCTCGCCCTCGCCGTCACCGCCACCGCCACCGGATCGGCGGTGACGGCCGAGGCGTCCGTCCGGGCGATGAAGCTCTTCGCGGATCTGCTGCTCCTCCCCGTCGCGTTCCTCACCTCCGTGAGCGGTGTCCTGCTGTCCGTCGGCACACCGTGGGGACTGGCCCGCCACCGGTGGGTCACCGTCAAGTTCTGGCTGACCCTCGCCGCGACGGCCGCCACGGCCTTCGCGCTGCGCCCCGGCCTCGCCAGGGAGGCCGCCGCCATGACGGCGAACGGGCCGGCCCCCGGCCCCGGCGACCTCCTGCCCGGCCCGCTCGTCTCCCTGTGCGCCTACGTCTTCATGACGGCGATCTCGATCCTCAAACCCTGGGGACCCACCAGGCGCGGACGGAACCACCGCGCCACGGCCCGCGGGCCGGCACCGACGCCGGCCGGGACGCCCGCGTCCGCTGACCGGCCCCGCCCTTCGCGGTGATGGGCAGGACGTCTTCGATGCCGTGGGCGTGGCACACCGCCCGACGGACCGACTGCAGCACGTGGCGTCGCTGGGGGTGTCGGGACGGGCGCTGTCCTTCGCCGCCGACGGACGGCGTGCAAGACGCGTGACGGGTGCGGTCTGCCCTCCGGACACGCCGACGGTCCCGACCACGTGGTCGTGCCGGTGCGCCAACTCCCAGGATGTCGGCGGCCCGTGCCCGACCGGCCCTGAGGTGCCGTGCGCCGCCGGCGCGACGGTCCGCACGGCCCGCTCGTCCCGCCGCGGTCCGGCCGCCCGGGGGCGTTGTCAGTGGGGCCGGATAGCGTGACCGCCATCTGATCAAGCAATCGATCCCACCCGGGATCGGCGGAGGAGGGGCTGTGCGGCGCACGGAGTCGGTCGGGGAGGGCTCGGCGATGGCAGAGGCCGAGGGGGAGGCTTCCGCGGTCGTCGGGGCAACGGGTGCGGCGGACGAGCCGGTCGCGCTGCCCGACGAGGACACGTTCCGGATGCCGCCGGCCTGGCGGCGGCTGGTGCATCCACGGCGGGGCGGGATCGAGCGGAGCGTCGCCGGACTGCACGCCGAGGCCGAGCAGCGGACGGCGCTCCGGCTGCACGAGGAGGCGGACTGGATCGAGGCGATGCTGGCCGCCCCGAAGAGCGACCCGCGGATCGTCCAGGCCACCAGGGACCACCTGAGCGGCCGTCACGACCCCCTGGGCGCCGCGGCGATCGCCTCGCTGACCTTCTACTGGCAGCACCCGGACGGCATCCACGTCGACGCCTGGGTCCGCGCACACGGACTGGCGTTCGCCGCCCAGGCGGTGGTGGAGTACTTCGACGTCGAGCCGCACTACCACCAGAGCGGCACCCGACGGGAGAACCCCTGGCTCGGCGTCCGCCCCGACGGGACCACGGGCCCCGCGTGGGCGTGGTCGAAGTTCGCCGAACGCGTGCGCGCCCTGCTGTCCGTGGCCGACGAGGACACCTACCGGGAGACGGTCGCCGCACTGGCCGGCTGCCGCACCGGCGTCCGACGCCGGATCGTCGTGTCCTACCTGCTGCCGACCGAGCAGCAGTGGGTCGACGAATGCTGCCTGGAGGCCGCGCAGGCCGACGGGTTGCTGCGCGCGATGCTGGCGTGCTCGCTGAACTCCCCGGAACAGCTGAAGCACTTCGGCGGCCGGGTGGGCCTCAGCTGGTACGGCTGGGCCATGTCGGTCTTCGCCACCCTCGCCGAGGGCACCGGCAAGGCCTTCGCCCCGCTCGTCGAGGAGGCCCTCGACCGGGCCTACAACTCCGAGCAGACCAAGGCCTTCGCTAACGCCCTGGTCGAACTGCCGTCGGACGAGGCGTTCCGTCTCCTCCTGAACCGCATCGGCGACAAGCACGTCCGCCCGCACCTGCTGGAGGCCATGCGCCGGTACCCGGTCCGCGCCCTGCGCCTGCTGGGCGCCGAGGCGACCGGCTCCGGCAAGAACGCGTCGATGGTCGAACAGTTGCTCGCAGCGCACGTCCTCGCGCACACCGGCATCACCGCGGCCGTACTGCCCGACCTGCCCGCCGAGGTCGCCGCCCTCGTGGCGCCCCACCTGACCCGCACCGACCGGGTGGCCGAGGCCCCCGTCGAGGCGCTGCCCGCCCTGCTGGTCAGCCCGCCGTGGGCCGGCAAGCGCAAGGCCCGCAGGACGCGGGTCGCCGCCGGGACACCCGCGGCACCCGAACCGCAGCTGGTGTGGTGGCCGGGCGAGCAGGAGGCCTGGGCCAAGGCCGACGGCTGGTACGGCAGGTGGCGCGTCGGCTACGACTGGTCCCGCGAGATCGAGCACCTTCAACGGACCGGACAGCTGCGGATCTCCCAGGACGTGCGCCTGTTCGTCGACGGCCCCGAGGACGTCGTACGACCGCTGCTCGCCGACTGCGCCCCCGAGGACTACTGGGACGGCGAGGCGGCGCTCAAGCCGGTGGCCGCCCGGCACTCCCTGGCCGCCCTGCCGCTGATACGACGTGCCGCGGCCCGGCACCCGAGCACCCTGGGCTCGCTGGTGCTGCCGTACCGGGACGTGGAGGTCGCCGCGCTGGTGTGCGACTGGCTGGCCCGGCTGAAGTCCGCCGACGCCACCGCCCGCGCCTGGCTGGCCCGGCACGGTCTGGACGCGGTGCCCTTCCTCGTCCCGTACGCGGTGGGACCGGCCGGCGTGGTCCGGCGCGGCGCGGAGAAGGCGCTGCGGCTGCTGACCGAGGCCCACGGCGGCACGGCGGTCTCCGCGGCCGCCGCCGGCTGCGGTGCGGAGGCCGCCGGTATCGTCGAGGAGACACTGGCCGTCGACCCGCTGGTCAGCGCGCTGCCCGCCCGTCTGCCGGCGATCGGTGCCTGGGCGGACCCGGCACTGCTGCCGCAGATCCTGCTGAGCGAGGGCGGCGCCCTGCCGGCCGACGCGGTCCGCAACGTGCTCACGCTGCTGGCCCTGTCCAAGCCGGGCGAGATCTACCCGGGCCTGGAAGTGCTGACCGCGCACTGCACCGCCGACTCCCTCGCCGGCTTCGCCTGGGCCCTGTTCGAGCAGTGGCGGCTGGCCGGCATGCCGGCCAAGGACAGCTGGGCGCTGCACGCGCTCGGCTGGCTCGGCGACGACGACACCGTGCGCCGGCTCACCCCCATCGTGCGCGCGTGGCCCGGCGAGGGCGCCCACCACCGTGCCGTGGAGGGCCTGACCGTGCTCGCGACCATCGGCACCGACGTGGCGCTGCTGCACCTGCACGGCATCGCCCAACGGGTGCCGTTCAAGGCGCTCAAGCTGCGCGCCCAGGAGAAGATAGCCGAGGTCGCCGAAGGCCTGGGCCTGACCGGCGAGCAGCTGGGGGACCGGCTCGTGCCCGACTTCGGCCTCGACGCCGACGGCACCACCGTCGTCGACTACGGCCCCCGGCAGTTCACCGTCGGCTTCGACGAGCAGCTGCGCCCCTACGTCCGGGACGCCGACGGCAAGCAGCGCAAGGCGCTGCCCGCGCCCGGCGTCAAGGACGACCCGGAACTGGCCCCGGCCGAGCGCAAGCGGTTCTCCGCGCTGAAGAAGGACGTCCGCACCATCGCCGGCGATCAGGTGCGGCGCCTGGAGGCGGCGATGGTTGCCCAGCGCACCTGGACGGCCGCGGAGTTCAAGGAGCTGTTCGTCGCCCACCCGCTGGTGTGGCACCTGGTCCGCCGCCTGGTCTGGCTCGCCGACACCGGCGGGGTGACGACGGCCTTCCGGGTGGCGGAGGACCGCACCTTCGCCGACGTCGACGACGACGAGCTGACGCTGCCCGAGGAGGCGACCGTCCGCCTGGCGCACCCGCTGCACCTGGCCGGCGAACTCGCCGCGTGGTCCGAGCTGTTCGCCGACTACGAGATCCTCCAGCCGTTCCCACAGCTGGGCCGGGCCGTGCACACGCTGACCGAGGAGGAGGCCGCCGGGCACCGGCTGACCCGGTTCGAGGGCGC
Source organism: Streptomyces sp. NPDC046881 (assembly GCF_040645015.1). Classification (NCBI taxonomy): domain Bacteria; kingdom Bacillati; phylum Actinomycetota; class Actinomycetes; order Kitasatosporales; family Streptomycetaceae; genus Streptomyces; species Streptomyces sp. NPDC046881. The sequence goes on from NZ_JBEYXJ010000015.1 coordinate 97,036, forward strand.
GCGCGTGCCGGTCGGCAAGCTGCTCGGCCTCACCAAGCGGGGCTGGGAGCGCGGCGAACCGCAGGACGCGGGCGTGGAACGCTGGTTCCACCGGCGCATCGACGACGACCGCTATCTGGTCATCGGGCTCGACGAGGGCATCGCCGTCGGCGCGCTGGACGTGTTCCCCGACCAGACCTTCGAGAACGTCTGGCTCGACTCCCTCCCGGGCGACTACTGGCACAGCCGCGCGTACCCGCTGCGCTTCGGCGACCTCGACCCGGTCATCGCCTCCGAGATCCTCGCCGACCTCACCGAGGTGACCGCCAAGTGACCGCCACCGTCGAGGAGACCGGCGAGGCGCTGCTCCAGCGCCCGCCCGCCGAGGTCCGGTACGCCGGCGAACTGGCCGCCCTGCGCGCCTCGGACGACGATCCCCGCCCCCCGGGCTGGCAGTTGAGCCTGCGCGCGGCCCGCCGGTTCATCGTCGGCGACGAACCGGCCGGCATCAGCCGCAAGTTCGTCGGCAACGTCTCCCTGGTCGAGCGCGCGCTGGTGACCCTGGCCACCAACCGCGGCCTGATGCTCGTGGGCGAGCCCGGCACCGCCAAGTCGCTGCTGTCGGAGCTGATCGCGGCGGCCGTCAGCGGCAGCAGCGCGCTCACGGTGCAGGGCGGCGCGGCCACCACCGAGGATCAGATCAAGTACTCCTGGAACTACGCGCTGCTGGTCTCCGAGGGCCCCTCCGCGCGCTCCCTGGTGCCCGCGCCGATGCTGCGCGGCATGGCCGAGGGGCGGATCGTACGGTTCGAGGAGATCACCCGCTGCCCGCTGGAGGTGCAGGACTGCCTGCTGTCCCTGCTCTCCGACCGGGTCATCACCCTTCCCGAACTGGACGGGCCCGACGGCCTGGTCTTCGCCCGGCAGGGTTTCAACGTCATCGCCACCGCCAACACCCGCGACCGGGGCGTCAACGAGATGAGCGCCGCTCTCAAACGGCGCTTCAACTTCGAGACGGTGTTGCCGATCGCCGACTTCGAGACCGAACTGGGCCTGGTCGAGGCCGAGGCCGCGGCGCTGCTGCGGCAGTCCGGGGTGGAGCCGCCGCCGCGCCGGGACGTGCTGGAGGTACTGGTCGGCACCTTCCGCGAACTGCGGGGCACCGCGGCGCGGGGAGAGCGGATGTCGACGGTGATGAGCACCGCCGAGGCCGTGTCCGTGGCCCACGCGGTGGGGGTGCGGGCCTGGTTCCTGCGCGGCGAGCCGGGCAGCGCCGCCGACGTCGTGGCCTGCCTGGCGGGTACGGCCGCCAAGGACAGCCCCGAGGACCTCGCCCGGCTGCGCCGCTTCCTGGAACAGGAGGCACCGCGCCGGCCCGGCCCGCAGTGGCAGGCCCTGCACGAGGCCCGCCACCTCCTGGCCGACTGATGCCGGCCCCGGCAGCGCCCGCCGTCTTCCTCGGCGTGCGCCACCACTCCCCGGCCTGCGCGCGTCTGGTCGCCGACACGATCCGCACGCTGCGGCCGGCGTGCGTGCTGGTCGAGGGCCCGGCGGACATGAACGACCGGATGGACGAACTGCTGCTCGGGCACACGCTGCCCGTCGCCGTGTTCAGCCACTACCGCGACGACCAGCGCGTGGCGACGTCCTGGACGCCGCTGTGCGACTACTCACCGGAGTGGATCGCGCTGCGCGAGGGCCGGGCGGCCGGTGCCGAGGTGCGGTTCATCGACCTGCCCGCCTGGCACCCGGCGGTCGCCGGCCACACCGACCGGTACGCCAACCGCTACGCGGACGCGGAGACGCGGTACGCCGAGGCCACGCGCAGGTTGTGCGAGCACTTCGCCGTGGACTCCGTGGACGCCTTGTGGGACGGGCTGTTCGAGATCACCGAGCCGGGTACGGACCCGCAGGAGCTGCGCGCCCGGCTCGACGCCTACTTCGAGCTGGTGCGCGGCGACGCGGAGGCGGACGACGGGGACCGGGCCCGCGAGGAGTACATGGCCTCCTGGGTGCGGGCCGCGCTGGCCCGCACCGGCGACCGACCGGTGCTGGTGGTCACCGGCGGCTTCCACCAGCCCGCCCTGCGGGCACTGTCCGCACGGGACGGGGCCGCCGCGGCCCCGGCCGGCTGGCCCGCGGTGCCCGAACCGCCCGAGGGCGCGCTCGGCGGCAGCTTCCTCGTGCCGTACTCCTTCCGGCAGTTGGACGCGTTCGCCGGATACCAGTCCGGCATGCCCTCGCCCGGCTACTACCAGCGGCTGTGGGAGACGGGCCCGCCGGCGGCCGGGCAGGGTCTGCTGCGCGCGGTCACCGAGCGGCTGCGGGCCCGCGGGATCCCGCTGTCCACGGCCGACCTGATCGCCGCCCGCTCGCTCACCCAGGGGCTGGCCCGGCTGCGCGGCCACCCGTACGAGACACGGGTCGACGTCCTCGACGGCCTGGCCGGCGCGCTGATCACCGACGACCTGGACCGTCCGCTGCCGTGGACGACTCGGGGCACCCTCGGCGAGGGCACCCATCCGGTCGTGGTCGAGATGGTCGCCGCCTGCACCGGCGAGGCCGTGGGCCGGCTGCACCCCGACACGCCACTGCCCCCGCTGGTGCACGACGTGGCCGCCCACCTCGCCCGCCTGGGACTGGCCGACGCCGCCGCGCCGGTCACCCTGGACCTGACGAAGGAACAGGGCCTCGCCCGCAGCCGCGCCCTGCACCGGCTGCGCGTCCTGGACGTCCCGGGCTTCACCCGGGTCTCGGGACCGGCCCACGGGGCCGACCCGGTGTTCACCGAGGTGTGGGAGCCACGCCCGGCGGCCGGCGGCCGGGAGGCCGCGCTCATCGAGGCCGGCGCCTACGGGGCCCGTCTGGACGAGGCGGCAGCGGCGCTGCTCGGCGAGCGGACGCGCGCGGCGGGCCCGGAGCTCGGGGCGCTGGCCGGGCTGCTGTTCGACGCCGTGCTGTGCGGGACCGGCCCGCTCTGCGCCGACCTGCTGACGGCCCTCGCGGCCCGGGTGGGGCAGGCCGGCGACCTCGGTCAGCTCGGCGAGGTGCTGTCGGCGGCGCTGGGCCTGTGGCGGCACGACCGGGTGTTCGGCGTGGCCCGGGACGGGCTGCTGGGCGGAGTGGTGGGCCGTGCCGCCGACCGGGTGCTCTGGCTGGCGGCGGGGCTGCACGGCGGCCCCGGGGCGGACCTGGCGGTGCTGCGCGCGCTCGCGGCCGCACGGGACGCGCTGCGGCACGCGCCCGCCGTGCTGTCGGTCGGCCCCGAGGCCGCCGCCGAGGCCGCCGCCCGGATCAGCCGCGACCCGTCCGCCCCGCCGGCACTGCGCGGAGCCGCCTTCGGCCTGCGCTGGGCGCTGGGCGTCCCGGACGATCCCGGGCCCGTGGTGCAGGCGCTCGCCACGGCCGCGGTGGACACCCTCGGCGACTGGCTGACCGGCCTGTTCGCGCTGGCCCGCGAGGAGGTGGCGCACGGCACGACGACCGAGGGCGACTCCCTGATCGACCTCGTGGACGGGGTCGTATCGGCGCTGCCCGAGGGCGACTTCCTCGTCGGACTGCCCGCGCTGCGCCAGGCCTTCGCCTTCTTCCCGCCCCGCGAACGCGAGCGCATCGCCGAGCGCCTGCTGCACCGCCGCCGACTGCGCGGCTCGGCCCGCTCCCTGCTGCGCACCCCCGCCGACCCCCTGCTGCTGGCCCGCGCCAGAGCCCTGGAGGAGAACGTGACCCGACTGCTCGACCGCCACGGCCTGGCGGCGGCACCCCCGCCCGCCCCCCGCCCGGAGGTGGCCGGATGAGCCCCGCACTGCCCGACCATGGGCCGGCGCCCGCCGACCCCGGGCTGGAGCGCTGGCGGCTCATCCTCGGCGCCGCCGCCGAACGCTGCACCGGCCCGCTGAACGGCGCGTCCGCGGCCCGGGACGCCGCGCTGGACTGGCTGTACGGCCGCGACGAGGACCTGCGCCGCCGCGGGGTGCGCCGCGGGGCGGCCGACTCCCGGGAGGGCGGCAGCGGACCGTCCCGGCCGACCGCCGTGGACTGGCTCGACGGCATCCACCGGCTGTTCCCGAAGGAGACCGTGGAGCGGCTGGAACGCGACGCGGTGGAGCAGTACGAGATCCACGAGATCCTCACCGACCCGGACGTCCTCGCCCGCGTCGAGCCCAGCCAGACCCTGCTGCGGGCCGTCCTGCGCACCAAGCACCTGATGAACCCGCAGGTGCTGGCGGCGGCCCGCCGGATCGTCGAAACGGTCGTACGGCAGCTGATGGAACGGCTCCAGCCGGAGGTGCGCCGGGCGTTCACCGGCTCGCGCTCCCGCCGCCCCAGCCGGCTCCCGCTCGCCCGCGACTTCGACTTCCGCACCACCATCCGCGCCAACCTCGCCCACTACCAGCCCGAGGAACGCCGCATCCTCATCCAGCGGCCCCACTTCCACTCCCGCACCCGCCGCCACCTGGAGCACTGGCAACTGGTGCTGCTGGTGGACCAGTCGGGCTCCATGGCCGGCTCGGTGATCCACTCGGCGGTCACCGCGGCCTGCCTGTGGAGCCTGCCGGGCCTGAAAACCCATCTGGTCGCCTTCGACACCGCGGTGGTGGACCTGACCTCCGAGGTGACGGACCCCGTGGAGCTGCTGATGCGGGTGCAGCTCGGCGGCGGCACCGACATCGCCCGCGCCGTCGACTACGGCGCCTCGCTCGTGGAGAACCCGCGGCGCACGATCGTCGCCCTCGTCTCCGACTTCTACGAGGGCGGCGACCCGTTCCGCCTGGTGCGCACGGTGCGGCGGCTGGTCGAGCAGGGCACGACCGTGCTGTGCCTGGCCGCCCTGGACGAGGCCGCCGACCCCGTCTACGACCGCGGTCTGGCCGGACGGCTGGCCGCGGTGGGCGCCCCGGTGGGGGCGATGACGCCGGGCCGGCTCGCGGAGTTCGTCGCGGAGCGCATCGGCCGCGGAGGGCAGGCCCGGTGACCCGCTCCGACCTGCTGGCCCTGACGCCCGACACGCTCGCCTCGCTCGCCAACCGGGGCCTGGTCAAGCGCGCCGACAAGGACCTCGCGGCCGGCTCCGGACCGGAGGTGACCACCGGCGACGACGGCACCGTACGCGGCGCCTTCCCGGACGGCACCGTCACCGTGCTGCCGCCGGGCCGCAGCCTGGACGCGGCCGACTGCACCTGCGCCGCGGCGGGCATGTGCCGGCACCGGATCGCCCTGGTGCTGGCCTACCAGCGCGGCACGCCGGAGCAGCCGCCGGCGGCCGAGGAACCGCTGGTGGACTGGTCGCCCGGCGCGTTCGACGACGACGCCCTGGCCGCCGCGCTGGGCCGCCCCGCGCTGACCGCCGCCCACCGCGTCCGCGCCCGCGGCTACACCGCCCGCGTACACCGCCCCACCGCCGACGACCCGGCACCCCGCGTGGAACTGCCCACCTGCACCGTCCGCTTCCCCGTCCCGCGCGCGCTGGGCTACGCCCTCACCGACGCGGCCGCCGCACTGCGCGGCGAGGTCATCACCCTCGCGGTGTGGGCCTTCCGCGCCGCGGACGCCGAGCGGACGACCGAGGTGTCCGTCGGCGGCCGTACGACCACGCCCACCGCAGCCGCCGGCGAGGCGATGCGCGCGGCCCTGGCGCTCGCCGACGAACTCCTCCTGGACGGCGTGCGGCAAGCGGGCCCGGTCTTCACCGGCTCGCTCCGCCGCGCCGGACGCGCCCTGGCCGCCACCTCCCGGCACTGGCCCGCGGGCGCGGTCGACGACCTGCGGGAACAACTCGACGCCTACACCGCCCGCGCCACCCGCTACACCCCCGAACGCCTGGCTTTTCTCCTCGCCGAACTCCACGCCCGGCACCGGGCCTCGGACCACGAACCGGTCGGCGTGCTCGGCACCGCGGAGGCACCGGAGACACCGCTGCGACGGGTACGGCTGGTGGCGCTCGGCTGCCGGATCGGCGGCACCGCCCGGGACCGTACGGCGGAGACGTACTTCGCGCACGCCGACGCCGGCATCGCCCTGGTCCTGCGCACCCGCTGGGACCTGACGGAGGACCAGCACCCCACGGGCCACGACCTGTCCGAGCGCCGCCTGCTCGGCTCCCCGCTGCACGCGCTGGCCACCGCGAACGTCGTCAGCGAACACACCACGCGCGCCGCCGACCGCACGGTCACCCTCTCCCGCGGCCGCATCGCCGCGACGAGCATCACCCCGGTCGGCTCGGCCTGGACCGAACTTCCCCCAGCCCTGCTGGTGCGGGACACCGCCGCACACCTGCGGGCGGCCGGCGAGCGCCCGCCGCGCCTGATCCGCCCGCGCGTCGCCGCGGACGCCGTACGAGTCGTCATGGTGGACGCCGTCGAGGAGGTCGGCTACGACCCCGCCGCGCAACGCCTCGAAGCGGTGCTCCGCGACCCGGCCGGCAACGGCGTCCACCTCCACGCCGACTACAACCCGCTGTGCCCCGGCGGCCTCGACGCGCTGGCCGCGGCCCTGGCCGACGACGGGATCCGTGCCGTCAGCGGCATGCTGGGCCGGGCCCGCGGCCGTACCGTCCTGGACCCGCTCGCGGTCCTGACCGACGACGGCGTGACCGTCCCCGACCTGGCCCCCGGCGCCGGCGACAGCGCGCTCGAAGCGGCCGCGCACCGCCCGCACGACCCGGTCACCGCGGCCCTGCAGGCGGCGCTCACGGCCCTCGCGGACGCGGCACACCAGGGCCTGCGTCACCTGACCCCCGCGACCCGCACCGCCCTCACCGACGGCGCGGACCGTCTGCGCCGCACCGGCCTGAACGCCGCGGCAGGCCTCCTGGACGACCTGACCCGCGCCCTGCACGACGAGGGGGCCCCCGCCGCCGCCCCGCACTGGGTGACGGCCCAGATCCGGCTGACGACGACCCTGGACCTGCACCAGGAGGACGGCTGACGACCCTCAGAACGCCCCCAGGTCCGCGGCGACCCAGTGCTCCGGCCGCATGTGGACGAGGAAGTGCTCGCCGAGGTGCTCCCGGTCGTACTCCACGAACGCGGCGACCTTGTCTTCCGGGAGGTAGCGCGCGGCCATCTCCCAGGACCGCTCGGGGCTGTCCGGGGCCGTCCTGGTGACCGGCCCCTCCACCCACACATAGCGCACCGAGGGCTGCGTGCGCTGCACCATCAGACTGAAGCGTCCCGCGGAAAGCATCGCCCGGGCCTTGCGCGAATCGGGCCCGGTCCGCACCCACACCTCGCCGCCCGGCGTGTACTGGTACCAGATGGGAACCGTCAGCGGGGCGCGGTCCGGCCGTTCGACGACCGACAGGGCGCCGATGTGAGGCTCCGCCAGGAACTGTTCGCGTTCTTGTAAGGAGAGAGTCACGGGGCCGAGCCTAACGCCGATCGCCGCCCGGACGCCGGGTCATCCGGTTCCGCGGTCCAGGACCCGCCGGGCCGCCTCGGCCTCCGCCGCCGGCGGGGACAACTCGTCGAGGGTGTCGAGTTCGTCGTCCGCTTCCAGTTCCCGCTCCCAGGCCGCGGCGAGCTGTTCCTGTTCCTCGCGCGGCTTCGCGCCGACGGCCTCCCGGCGGTCGGGGTCCAGCGCCGCCAGGAATCGTTCGACGGGATCCTTCGGCATGCAGTGCTCCTTGTCGCCGCTCGCGGTGCCGCTCCCGGCCCAGCATGGCCAACCGCGCCCGCACCGGCCGCCCGACACGGCCCCGGACCACCCTGATGGACCTGGGGCGACGCCCCCGTCAGGTCTGCCGGGCGTGCACCGGGTCGTTGGCGACCTCCTCCGGGCACCCGCGGCGGGGCCGGTTCGCGCGCCGGTCGCGCTGCCAGTCGGCCGCCGCGAGCGCCAGGGACGCCGCCATGCCGACGAGGGCGGCGCCCAGCGCGGTGACGAGCGCGCCGCGATAGTCGTGGCTCCTGCCGAGCACCAGGTAGAAGAGGCCGGGCAGGGCGGCGGTCCCCAGCGCGGCGCCCAGCCGCTGCCCGGTCTGCAGGGCTCCGCCCGCCGCGCCCGCCATGCGCACGGGCACGTCCCGCAGGGTCATCGTGATGTTGGGGGAGACCACGAAACCGCCGCCGATGCCGCCGAGGAAGAGGACCGGAGCGGCGAGCCAGGGCGCCATGTGCAGCGGCGCGAAACGGAGCAGCAGCGCGGTGCCGCCCAGGCCGGCGATCACGCCCGCGAGACCGCACACGGTGAGCAGGCGCCCGAACCGTTCCACCAGCCGGCCCGAGACCACGGCCGCGCTCGCCGAGCCCAGCGCGAAGGGAGTCACGGCCAGGCCGGACCGGAGCGGGGAGAAGTCCAGACCGCGCTGGTAGAAGAGGGCGAAGACCAGCCAGACGCCGCTGAAACCGACGAAGTACAGCGTGCCGATGCCGGCGCCGACGGCGTAGCCGCGCACGGTGCTGAACAGGCGCGGGTCGAGCAGCGGCTGGGCGCCCCGGGCGACGAGGCGGTGCTGCCACCAGGTGAAGACGGTCAGCACCGCCGCCCCGGCCGGGAACAGCCACCACAGCTGGTGCAGGCCGCCGGAGTCCGCCTGGACCAGCGGATACATGAGCGCCAGGACGCCCAGCCCGAGCAGCAGCACGCCGGCCACATCCACGTGACCCCGCTCGGAGCGCCGGGTGCGGGGCAGCAGCCGACGGCCGAGCAGAACGGCCAGGATGCCGATGGGGACGTTGACGTAGAAGATCCACCGCCAGCCCTGGGCACCGGAGGCGAGGGCGAGGATGGCGCCGCCGGTGATCGGGCCGGCGGCGGAGGAGATACCGACGGTGGCGCCGAAGAAGCCGAAGGCGCGACCGCGCTCGGCACCGCGGAACATCTGCTGGATCAGCGCCGAGTTCTGCGGCGCCATGAAGCCCGCCGCCAGGCCCTGGGCGAGCCGGGCCACCACCAGCAGGGTGATGTCCGGGGCGGCCCCGCAGGCCGCGCTGCACAGCACGAAGCCGCTCAGGGCCAGCAGGAAGATCCGGCGCCGGTCCAGGGCGTCACCGAGGCGGCCCGCGGTGACCAGGGCGAGCGCGAAGGCCAGGGCGTATCCGGAGACCACCCACTGCACCTGCGCGGGGGAGGCGTGCAGGTCGCGCTGGATGGTGGGCAGGGCGACCGCGACGATCGTCACGTCCAGCAGGCTCATGAAGCCGGCCACCAGGGTGACCCACAGGGCACGCCACCGCTGCGGATCCGGCTCGTACCCGGCCTCCCGGGCACCCGGGTCCCGGCCGTCGGCCGCGGATGCAGACGCTGTCACCCGGACTCCTCTCGCCAGGGCCGCCACCCGGTCGAACCAAGTTCCCCCGCCCCGCACGGGCACACATGGTGCTGCCCCCTGCCGCCCATGTTCTCCGGCCGCTGACCGTCGCTCACGTCCGGGTGCGCCAGGAAGCGCACAACCCCGCTGCCCCCGTCGTTTCCGCACCGGGCCCCCGGGAACCCGGGCGGGCGACGAGTGGAGCGGAGGACGGCCATGACGGAACACACCGACGAGCCTGGCGACCGGTACGCACGGGCCCGTGGCGACGAGGAGCCCGGAGCACACTCGGGCGGCGAGAGCCAGGCCCGCGAGCGGACGGTTCCGGGCACGGCGAGCGCGAAGGAGGGCTACCAGCCCGAGGAGGGCACGGTGGCCGGCGAGCCGCTGCGCGGCGTGGGCGTGGAGGAGCAGGAGGGGGAGGGGCGGCCAGAGGGCGAGGACACGGGTTCCGGCGGGTAGCCGCCGGCCGGACCCACGGCACGGCGCACCGCGGACGGTTCAGGAATCGGCCGGCTGCCGCTCTCCCTCCCCGGCCGTCGTCTCGCCGCGCCGCGGGCCGTCCGCGGACGGACGCCGCACCACCAGGCTCGCCACCTCGAACGACATCTCGGTCGTCCCGTCGTCGGGCGACGGGTGGTAGCGGCCGGCGCTGACCGAGAGATTGACGATCAGATACGCGTGCCAGGCGCGGCCCACGCCCCGCCCGTCCGCGAAGACCCGTGCACCGTTCAGCCACCAGACCACCGACCGCGCCCCGAAATCGGTGCGCAGGTCCACCCAGGCGCCGGGCTGGACGGCGTCGTCTCTGAGGTAGCGGCTGCCGCCGCGCACATGGTTGGTGAACTCCAGCAGATCCGGGTTGTCCGGGTGGTACTCGAAGACGTCGACCTCCTGGTCGCCGTCCCGCCAGGTCCAGATGGCCGGCCAGGCACCGACCTCCTCCGGGAGTCGTACGCGCGCCTCCAGCACGTCCCCCGTCCGCACGGTGAACTCCTCCTGGCTGCCCTCGGTGGTGAGCAGCCCCGTGTCCCACCACCCGTCCGGCCGACGCGTCGCCCGGAACACGCCCGAGCGGCTGTAGTCGGCGTCGGGCACGAGGTAGTCCAGTTTGTTGTCGCCCGGGTTGACCGGGCCGCCTCCCGGATAGGCCCACGAGCGCCCCGCGACCCACTGGGTCTCGGAGGCGAAGTCCGCCGTGAACACGATGTCGGGCGGGGGCGGGACGCGAGGGCCCGGCAGCGGGCCGCGGGATGTCGATTCGTCCATATGCGATGTCTCACCGGCTGGCGACCGGCCATGCCCCCGGGCGGCGGCCCGCCCGGGGGCACATCCGTTCGGCGCTTCCACCGCACGATCCAGGAACCGCACACGCCCGGTCAGCGCAAGCTGGCGCCCTGCGCCCGGAGCTCCCGCTGGACCTCGCTCACCGGGACGTCCCGCGGCTGCCGGCCCCCGGTCGCCGCGAGGGCCGCGCAGACGCCCGCCGCCTGCCCGGTGGCCATGGAGATCGGCATCACGCGGTAGGAGGAGTGCGCCACGTGGTCCCCGGAGATGCAGCGGCCCGCGACGAGGACCCGGTCCACGTCCCGGGGGAGGAGGCAGCGCAGGGGGATGTCGTACGACTCCCCGCGGGGCAGCCGCTTCAGCGTGGTGCCGCGACCGCTCGGGTTGTGGATGTCGACCGGGTAGGCGCCGCGGGCGACGGCGTCCTCGAACGTGCGGGCCTTGAGCACGTCGTCGCCGGTCAGCTGGTACTCGCCCAGGATCCGGCGGGTCTCCCGCACGCCGACCTGGACCCCGCTCTGCACGACGTAGGAGTCGGCGAACCCCGGCACGCGGTCGCGCAGGAAACGGGCGATCTGCGCCATCTGCCGGTGTGCCGTGAACTCCGCACGGGTGAGGTCCCAGACGCTGGTGCCGAGCACCTCGGTGATCCGGGTGGAGTTGACCGCCACCTCACCGGTGTGCGGGGTGGCGAAGAACAGCACGTCCTCGCGCGGCAGGTCCAGTTCCCCGGCGTCCGCGGCGGCCCGGACCAGGTCCCACAGCCCGTGCACGCCTCTCCACTGGTCCGGGTGGGCGCGGGTGTAGGCGCTGAACTCCTCCTGGTCGAAGCGGACCATGCGGAACATCAGCGACATGGGCTGCGTCCAGCCGTCCTCCGGCCGGCCGATCTCGTACGACGCCCCGGCCGCCGCCGCGATGTCGCCGTCCCCCGTGCAGTCCACGATCACGTCCGCGTCCATGACGAGCGGCCCGGACTTCGTCTCGAACACCGCACGCGCCCGGTCGGGCAGGCTGAGGACGTCGGAGGCGAAGGCGTGCAGGAGCGTACGGACCTCGTGGGTCTCCAGCAGCTCGTACACCACCAGCTTGAACAGCTCCGGGTCGAAGGGCACGGTGTAGCCGGTCTCCAGCGAGGGCCGGATCGCCGCTCCCACCCGTACCAGCTGGTCGAGCAGCACCCACAGCACCCCGCCGACGACCGGCTCGCCCTCGCCGTGATCGGGTGGCAGCAGGCGCGTGGTGTCGCCGGCCACGGCCTGCTTGACCTCGTTGTGGAAACTCATCAGCGGCATCACCAGCGCCGCGGTCGCGTTGCCGCCGAGGAAGCCGTACCGCTCGACGAGAACGACCTCGGCGCCCGCGTTGGCGGCACCGAGGGCCGCGCCGATGCCGGCGGGCCCGCCACCGATCACCAACACCTGCGTGGAGCCCGCGTGCAGCGCCTGCCGCGGCGGAAGTTCCACCGTCCGGGGAACGCGGGGCGGCATCAGGTACGACACGTTCACTCCCTCCGGGAACCGGTGGCCGTCGGCGTCAGCCCACGGTGGAGGCGGGCACGGGCGCGACGCCCCGCAGGACCCGCTGCGCGGCCGCGCCGTCCAGGTAGGCGAGGAGCCGCTCGGCGGTCTCCGCCGCCCGCAGCCGCAGCGCCGCCGTCCGCACGGCCGTATCGGCCGCGCGGGCGCGCCGCTCGTCCCACAGGCGGTCCACCTCCGCCAGCAGCAGCCCCGTCGTCTCCCTGACCACACCGCGCAGGGCCGGCGCGCCGACCTGCTGGGCGAAGTCGAAGACCTTGCCCGCGTACGGCAGCGGCAGCAGGGGGATCCCGGCGAGCGCGGCGAAGATCAGGAAGTGCAGCCTCATCCCGACGGCCAGGTCCAGCTGGCCGACGATGTCGAGGACCTGCTGCGGCCCGTGGTCCCCGCGCAGCACCGTGCAGCGGTCCGCCTCCGCCATGCGTGACGCCACGGCGTGCGCGTGCCGGATGTCGCCGCGTTCCATGGAGACGAACACGACATGGGCGTCCAGCCGGTGCACGAGGAAGTCGCCCACGCTGGCGAGAAGCTGGTGGTACCCCTCCTCGTCCAGGTGCTCCGCCGCGCGCCCGGGCTCGCGCACGCTCATGCCGACCAGACGCACCCGGCGCGGTACGGCCTCCGCCCGCAGCAGCGCCCCGCCGCCGGCACCGGGCACCAGCAGCAGCGCCGGATCGGCGGTGACGGTGATGGGCCGGTTCAGTCCGGCCTCTTCGAGCACGAGTTTCGACTCCTCGTCCCGGACCGTCACCTCGACCGCGTCCGAGAGCACCGTACGGACCCACGCACAGTCCGCCTCGTCGGTGAGCGGACCGGCCCCCACGGCATAGGTGAACACGGGTACGCCGAGGTCCTGGGCGGTACGGGCCGTCCGCAGATAGCGACGCGCCTCGGTGTCGTAGAGGATGCCGCCGCCCCCGAGCACCAGGACGTCCAGCCGCCGCAGATGGGCGGAGATGCCCTCCCGGCAGACCCCCTCCCAGCCGACGACCTCCACCTCCGGATGGATGCTGCGGGTGTGCTCGGGATGGCGGGAGAAGATCACGAAGCGGATGTCCGGCCGGCCGGCGCGGACGCGGTCCAGCAGGGCGGTGAGGATGGCCTCGTCGCCCACGTTCCGGCCTCCGTAGGACCCCAGTACGCCTACGGTCACGTTGTCCGCGCCATCCATGACCGCTCCCTGCCGTACGACGCTTCGGGCATGTCTGTACCAGCTTGCAGCCTCCCGGTGAGAACCGCGCGACCGCGTCGTTCAGGGGCCGGCCCGTTCGGCGGGAGTCTCCCGCCCCGCCGCCTCCCGCACGAGGATCTCCGCCAGTTCGCGCGGTCGGGTGAACATGGGCCAGTGGCCGGTGTCCAGCTCGACCAGCCGCCACCGCCCGCCGGTCAGCAGCTCGGCCACCTCGGCGTCGGGACCGGAGGGGTTGCGCAGGCATCTGACGTACGTCGCCGGGATCTGCCGGAGCGGGCGGGCCAGGGCCACCGGCTCGGTCAGCGTGTCACCCGGATGCGGCGTCGAACGGTCCATGATCCGGGTGATCTGCGTGTCGGTCAGGCCCTGGCCGGCGTAGCAGGCCCGGTCGGGCGGCGGCCAGCAGCCGCCGTGCGCACGCAGCGCCGCCCGGATCGCTCCGCCGTCCGCCCACCGGGCCACGCACGACTCGCCGTCGGCCGGGACCGGCGCGTCCACCAGCACCAGGCGCGCCAGCCGGTCGCCGATCCTCGCGGCGGCCTGCGCGGCGGGCACGCCGCCGTAGCTGTGCCCGACGAGGACGACGTCGGCGACGTCCCGCGCGTCCGGACGTGCCGCCTCGCCGAGGACGTCCCGGACATGGGTCGACTGCCCCGCCGGCACGCCCTGCCTCTCGGCCAGCCCGGACAGCGTCAACGCGCGCACCGCATGGCCGGCGGCGCGCAGCTCCGGTACGACCGCGTCCCAGGCCCACGACCCGAGCCAGGCCCCCGCCACCAGCACGAAGCGCGCCACGGGTGCCGGGCCCCCTCAGCGGACGATGCGGTGCTTCCTGCCCCCTCGGCGGAAGCGCACGCCGGCGTAGACGAGGTCGAGGACGAGCACGACGACGCCGATGACCAGCAGGTAGAACAGGCCGTGGACGGCGACGCCGATGATGCCCAGGGCGACGGCCACGAGGATCAGGAACAGGAAGACGGTCATCGGATCTCCCGTCGGCTTCGGTGGGTCAACGGCGGCCCAGGCGCCGCTCGCCGCCGGCGCCCGGGGTGTAGGTCAGCTCGTAGTGGGCGAAGACCGACGGCTCCTCGGTGGCGGGCAGCTCCCCGTCGATGTCGATCGACGGTGCCTTCTTGACCCGGTCCTTGTCGTGGGCGACCTTCAGATACCCCGGACCGACGGTCGCGCCGGGGAGGGGTACGAACACCAGCCGGCGGCGGGTGGGCAGGCCCACGGTGACAGTGGCGAAAAAGGGCTGGTCGGTGCTGGTGTCCACATAGATGGCCTCCAGCGTGCCGATCTTGTGCCCGTCCGCGTCGACGACGTCGTGTCCTCGCCATTCGCGGATATCGGATGCCTCGAACATCACAACCTCCTCTGCGGGGGTACCCATGATCAGGCCGGTGATGTCACCCCCGCCAGCCGGGAGCACCCGCGCCGGTCCCGTGCCCCTCCGGGTCCAGCCGGACGTGCAGGCTCTGGACGCTGCGGGCGACCCGGGCCGGGCTGTACGACACCGGGTGGCCCGTCGGCCGGGGCCGGCGCGGGAGCAGGTGCGTGAGCGCCGCGGTGGCCTCCAGCCGGGCCAGTGCGGCGCCGAGGCAGTAGTGGCTGCCCAGCCCGAAGGCCAGATGCCGAGGCTCCCGGTCGAGCCGGAGCCGGTGCGGCTCGGCGAAGACACGCGGATCACGGTTGGCCGCGCCGAGCAGCACGAAGACGAGCGCGCCGCGCGGTACGGGCGTGCCCGCGATGTCGGCGTCGACCAGGGCACAGCGGGGCGCCAGCTGGATCGGCGGATCGAAGCGCAGCAGTTCCTCCACGGCCGCGGCGCACGCCCGTTCCGCGTGGCCGGCGGCCGCGAGCCGCGCCAGCTGGTCGGGATGCCGGAGCAGCGCGTGCGTGCCGTTGGCGATCAGACCCACGGTCGTCTCGTATCCGGCCGCGACGAGCTGTGCGCAGGTCGCCACGGTCTCGGCCCGGGCCGGCCGGCCGTCGGCGCCCTGGGCGAGGGCGTGCAGGATCCCCGTGCCGGCCGGCCGGCGCAGGGCGACGCCGATGTCCCGGGCCAGCCCGACCCGCGCCCGCGCGATCCGCTCCCGCGTGCCGGGGTCGATGAGACCGGGCGGATCCATGCCGCGCACCAGCAGCGCCGCCGCCTGCGCGAAGCGGTCACGCAGGTCCTCCGGCACGCCGATGAGATCCGCGACCACCCTCGCGGACAGGGGCCGCGCGACGTCCGCGACGACGTCCGCCGTACCGGACCGCGCCGCGTCCTCGACCAGACGCGCCGCGATGTCGCCGACCCTGCGGCGCAGGGCCAGGATCTCGCGCGCGGTGAAGGCGCGCCGTACGCGTTCACGCTGCCGGGTGTGGCCGGGCGGATCGGTCAGCAGGAAGGTGCGGGCCGGCACGCCGTAACCGGTCCGGTCCTGAGCCGTCTGGGCGCCGTGGCCGAAGCGGGGATCGCCCAGGACGGCCCTGGCCTCGAAGTAACCGAGCACGACCACGTCACCCGAGTCCGTGCGGTGCACCGGACCACTCGAACGGCGTACCTCCTCATAAAAGCGGTACGGATTCCGCACGAACTCGTCGGTGCCGATATCGAAGGGGAACTGCCTGGTCAGACAGTCGACGAACGTTTCTGATGCTTCCATTCGGAGTCAGGCTCCAGTGCCGTGGCAGCGCGCGGGCATTCTGGTAAAGAGTGCACATGACGGCTGAACGCGGAACGGATACCGCCGCTTTTCACGCGGCTGCGGGAAGAACGCGGAGACGCTGGGTGAGCGCCGGAGCAGTCTGCGCGGGGCTTTTTCTGCTGGGCATGGATCTCACCGTTCTCAACGTCGCGATCCCCGCCCTGCAGACCGCGCTCGGTTCGTCCGCGGGGCAGACCCAGTGGATCGTCGACGCCTACGCGCTGGTGCTGGGTGGTCTGGTGCTCACGGCAGGCGGCGTCACGGACCGGATCGGCCGCAGACGGGCGTTCCTCGCCGGCCTGGTCACCTGCGGGTTCGCCTCGGTGGCCGGTGCGCTGGCCACCGTGTCCTGGCAGCTGATCCTCGCCCGGGGCGCCATGGGCGCGGGCGCGTCACTGATCATGCCCGCGACGCTCTCGCTGCTCACCACCCTCTTCCCCGAACGGGAACCGCGGCGTCGGGCCATCGCGCTGTGGGCGGCCGTGGGCGGGGCGGGCGGTGCCCTGGGGCCGGTGATCGGCGGCTGGCTGGTCGGCCATCACTCGTGGCGGGCGGTGTTCTGGCTGAACGTCCCCTGCACCGCGGTCGTCATCGCGCTCACGCTCCTCGTGGTCCCCGCACTGCCGCCCGCCCGCAGCGAGCCCGTGGATCTCCCGGGGACCGTGCTGTCCGCGACCGGGCTGCCGGCGCTGGTCTGGGCGATCATCGAAGGCCCCGCCCGGGGGTGGACCAGTACGCCGGTCCTCGCCGTGTCCGCCGTGGGCGCCGGGCTGCTGACCGCCTTCGGGGTGTGGCTGCGGCGGGCGCCGGCGGCCATGCTGCCCCGGCAGGTGATGCGCCGCGAGGTCACCGTCCCGGCGGCGGCCCTGGCCATGATGTCGTTCGCGATGCTCGGCGCCCTCTTCGTCATCTCCCTTTATCTGCAAGGGGTGCTGGGCTGTCCGCCCTGGGAGGCCGGGGTGCGCACGCTGCCGTTGCCGGGCGCCCTCATCGCCGGCGCGGGGCTGGCCACGCTGCTCACCGCGCGGCTGACCCACCGGTCCGTCATGGTGAGCGGCCTCCTGGTGATCGCCGGCTCCTTCGTGCTGCTGTCCCGTACGACGGCGGAGTCCGGCTACCCGCACCTGGCCCTGGTGCAGGTCGTCGCGGGCCTGGGGGCGGGCCTGACGGCCGCCGCCGGGACCGCCGCGGTGATGGAGAGCGTGGGCGAGCCGTACGCCGGCGTCGGATCCGCCGTCAACGACGCCAGCCGCCAGGTGGGCGCCACGCTCGGCGTCGCCGTCCAGGGCTCCGTCCTGGCCACCGTCTACCGGGACAGGATCGGCGACGCGCTCGCCCGCGCGGGGCTGCACGGTCTGCCGTCCGCCGCCCGGGACGGCGTCGTCGCGGCCGCGGGGGGGGGGGGGGGGGGGCGCCCCCCCCCCCCCCCCCCCCCCCCGGGGGCCCCCCCCCCCCCCCGCCCCGCCGCGGGGCGCCCCCCCCCCCGGGGGGCGGGCGCCGGG
>NZ_JBEYXJ010000016.1:0-72266 GCF_040645015.1 Streptomyces sp. NPDC046881
GACGCACCTCCCCGCGTCCCGGCCCGCCCGCACCACCCGCTTCTCCTCATGAACGGAGTTGATCCATGGCAGGCTTCGACGTCAGCGCCGCCCGGGCCCAGCGCCTGGAGGCGCTCGGCCGCAGCTGGTCGTTCACCATCGACGGCGACACCTTCACGCTCCCCACCGAGCTGACCCGCAAGACCGCCCACGCCCTGCGCCGGCTGGACGACAACGACGTGGACGGGCTGCTGCGCGTGCTGCTCGGCGACGCCCAGTACGCCCGCTTCGACCGGCACGACATCACCATGCAGGACATCGCCGCGATCATGGAGGCGTACGGCAAGGAGACCGGGCTCGGCCTGGGGGAAGGCTGAGCCTCGGCGAGCTGGTCGACGAGCACGCCGAGGCCCTGGAAGCGGACCTGCTCCGCCACTACGGCGTGGACCTGCTGGACTGGCACCGCGGACGGCTCTCCTCGCGCCGGCTCGCGGTGCTGGTCAGGCACCTGCCGCAGGACAGCGCGACGCTGCGGGAGCTGCACGGCGAGGCGGCCGACTGGTCGGTCACCGACTACCTCCTCGCCGCCGTGGTCGACCAACTCGCCGAGGCCAACTGGATGTTCGCGACGGTCAACCGGGACGAGGACGCGGAGCCACTGGAGTACCCGAAGCCGGTACCGCGGCCGGGCACGGCCGAGCGGACGACCGGCGCGGACGCCGCCGAACCGCCGTCCGGTGCCCCGGAGCCGCCACCGGCCCGCAACCCCACGGCGACCGAACTGGCCCAGTTCTTCTCGTAATCCCGCCCGGTTCCCCTTGTCGTACGCAGGGAGCGATGACCCATGACGAGTTACACCCCGCTCAACGCCCTCCCCTATCCCCAGCCCACCGATCCCGCGAACCTGCCGCTGCACCTGCAGTCCCTGGCCGAGGGCATCGACGGCCGCACGATCCTGCGGTACGCCACCGCCGCCGACCGGGACGCGGCGGTCACCACCCCGGCGGCCGGCATGGTCGCCTGGCTGACCACGCCCGGCACGCTCAGCTACTACACGGGCTCGGCGTGGATCGCGCTCGGCGCGTGGAACACGTACACCCCCGCCTGGACGGCGACCACGACCGCCCCCGCGATCGGGAACGGCACGCTGACCGGCAAGTACGCGGTGGTGGGCAAGGTGTGCCACTTCACCACGCTGGTCACCTTCGGCTCGACGACCGCGTACGGCAGCGGCTACTACGGCTTCGGCCTCCCGGTCACGGCCGGGGCGCTGGGTGGCCTGCCCCAGTTCCACGGCATGGCGACCGTGCCTGGCAACCGTGCGGTCCTCACCGCCCAGCCGGTCGCGTCGACGGGCGCGACGTCGTACACGCTGTGGGGTCCCACCTCGGCGTCCGCTTCCGGGATCGGGCAGATCGGCAGCGGAGGTGTGTTCGGTACGGCGTTCGCGAGCGGCAACGTCATCCGGATCGGCGGCACCTACGAGGTGGCCTGAAGCACCCCCCTGTTTTCCGACCGGCTTCAGAAGGGTGTCGGGTATTCTCGATGGGTAATCGCTCATGCGTTCGATCACGGGGAGAGCGGTGCGGAGGGATGGGGCCGAGTGACGAAGAACGAGGGCGCGGTGCCGGGCGGGATCGACTACGTCGAGGCCACGGGCGAGCTGCGGCGCACGCTGGCCGAACGCCTGCGGGGGCGCCCCCTCCCTCCCGATCTCGTGGTCACCACGCGGTCCGAGATCGAACGGCGGGAGTTCCGGGCGTACGGGCAGGGCTGGCGCGACCGGGGCGAACACGAGGCGCGGCGGGCGGAGGGCACGGATCCCGCGGCCCGGACGGCGGACGGCGCGAAGGTCCTGCCGTTCCCGCAGTCGCCTCCGGCACCGGCACCGGCCCCGGAGCCACCGGTACCGCAGCCGCCGGTGCCGCAGCCGCCGGCGTCATGGTCGCCCGGTCCGCACGCGCATCCGTCGGGCCCGCCGACCGCGCGTCCGCACCCCTCGGACGACCCGTCCTGAGCGCTCAGTGATCGAAGAAGTCCCGGCGGTCCTTCCGCCGGGACCTTCCGCGTTCCACCTTCGGTATGGTCGGCGCCTTCGACCGGGGACTCTTCTGCGCGAACCGGGGGCGCTGCCGGGCCGGGACCGTACCGCCGTCAGCCGGGCCGTCGCCACGTGTGCCCTCGTCCTCCGGCACGCCCTGCCGCTCCGGGAACGGAATGACCTCTCCGCCCTCCAGCAAGGTCAGTTCAGGCCGGCGGAGCTGCACGGGCAGGGAGGTGAGCGCATCTTTCCAGCCATGGGCGTACGCGGCGAACTCCCTGCGTTCGACCTCGGATTCCGTGTACACGGCGTCGCCCCCGTCGCCGAACTCCTTGACCAGTCGCCGCAGTGCCGCCAGGATCTCGGCCAGCTCGGCCTCCTGGCGGCGGTCTCCGCTCGCGTCCACCCCAGGTCGCCCTCACGATCGACCGCACCACGAAGGCCGGCCCGCCCCCTCGCCGCCCCCGGCCGGGAACGGCACGCCCACCTGCCTGATCGGGCGGATGGACATTACCTGATGCGCCGTCAACAGGCAGTTGCGCACGACACACTCCGCCCGGGAACTGATTCCGCGCCGCGACGCACACCGGCAGCATGGACGCCGTTCCGGCGCGGTACGGAGTACAACGTCGCGGTCGTCATCACCATGTAGCGAACGTGATGACGATCGCCAGCACGCAGAAGAGGAGAAGCAGGCTGGAGCCGATGGTGAGCAGGAGTGCGACGCGGCCGGTCCCGATCTCGTCGGGCATCAGGACGTTGCTCAGATCCTGCGGGTCGTAGATCACCTCCACGGTGCCACCAACCGAGGCCGGAGGCCACTTGAACGGACCCACTGCGACCCGCTTGGACCCTCCCTCGACGGAGAACTGCACCAGCAACTCGGTCCGGCCGTTCTCGTTCCGGGTCCCCACACATCTCGCCCGGGTGCGAATCCCGCGCCTCCGCAAGGCACGCCCCCGCCAATGGATCCCCCACGAGAAGAAGAGTACAAACCCCGCAATCACGGCAACAGGAATCGCCGGCCCGCCCATACCGCCCCCTTGTGCGCCCGCACCCTTATGCGCCCGCACCTCGGCGAGTCAGCTCACGACCTCCAGGGACCACTTCGTCAACGGCCCCCATTTCAGCTCCGGACCTTCCACCGCGAGCAGACCCTTCACATCCGGCACGGTGACGACGTCGTCGAAGCGATGACCGCGTCCCGCCAGAACACGAATGCACCGCCCTCGCTCGTCGTAGACACCCAGCCGCCCCCCGGCGTCACCGAACTGCGCGGCGATCCGCGTTCCGGGTGCCGGGCACCGGAAGAACCGTGAAGCACCGCCGCGGACCTTCGACGGCATGGCCTCCACGGACATCGCATCCAGGAACCGCACCTTCCAGCGGCCCGACATATGGGTACCGCGAATGATGCGCACCTCCTCGCACTCCCCCGGCTCCAGAAGGATGTGCGCCTTCTCGCGCATCCCCCCGGACTCGCCGGCACGCTTCTCGGTGTAGCGCCCACGCGGCCGGGTCACCCCGACGACCTCGAACCCGCCGGCGCTGCCGAGCCACCCCCACGCCTCCACTACGACAGCCCGCTCGCGCAGTTCATCGGGCACCGGCACGATGCGCGACCGGTATCCGGAGAAAGAGCTCTTCTGACCACCCACGCCGGACGCCCTTCGCATCAAGTGCCGAGCAGCAGTCCGACGACCACTGCGCCTGCCAGGAACCCGGCCGCCATCGCAAGGTAGTACCTGAACTCGTAGGCGGTCAGCGGGCCCGTCCACGGTGTGGCGTTCTGCTGGCGTTTGTCGGTGCCGGCCGGGACATCGGCCGCCCGCAGCAGCAGCCGCGGATTGCGGCGGCCCGGCAGTCGTACGAGGCGCACGGTTTCCCCGCCCGCGATCCCAAGGGCGATCACCGTGAACGCCACGGCCGGGGCGGCCGACTCCCGGGTGACCGCGATTCCCACGCACAGGGCGACCCCGAAGACCGAGAGATAAGTGGCGAGGAGCTGTCTGGCCGGGACACGTCTGCGAAAGGCGAGGTGATAACCGAGCAGGATCCACTGGCTCAGCCCCAGCACCAGGACGCAGCTCAGGACGACGGCAATGATCAGGTTGCTGGTGTCAAGGTCGCACTCCGCCTGTAACCGGCCACCGCATGGCCCTCGTTGTCCCAGTTCGTACAGCAACGCAGCAGCCGCGGGTACGGCAGCGAAGAACACACCGACCCCCAGGACGTTCAGCCACCCCCAACGCCCCCCTCCGACCGCTTCTTTCATACCCCCACCCCTCGATGGTCGTGGACCGCCTCGCCGGGTCCCCGACCGAGATGTGAGGCCGCCCTTGAGGACATCCGTCACCGCGGTCTTCGCCCACTTCGGTACCAGCGGCTGAAGGGCTTCAACACGCCTTTGGCGAAGAAGTAGTCTGGCGTGTCGGCGAGTTCGTCCCACCCATTGTAGAGATGGACGTTCGCGATGTCGGGCGCTTCCGTGCGCAGTCGCCGGAGAACTTCTTGGACGGAGTCCTGCGCGCTGTACTCGCCGAGAAAGAGCCAGAAGACGTTACGGTCCGCCTCTTCGCGCAACCGGTCGGCCAACTCCGGCCCGTCTGATTGCGCGGCCCACAGGAAGAACAGCACCAGAGTGGGCGTCCCGTCCTCCGGAATCCTCCCAGCCAGGTCTTTGACTGCGAGAGCCACATCCTCGTCGCTTCCTTCACCGTCCAGGCCGTGCTGGCGCATGTAGCCCGCCAGCCGGTTCCTCGGCACTGCGTCCTCGGTGAACAGAGGATCCTTCGATAGAACCGCCCAGTCCTCGATCCACTCAGCGGCATCGGAGGGACGCAGTTGCGGCAACTGATACGCACGCGAGGTGTAGATCCACACGTCTGCATCCGACGTCTCGGAAAGGAACGATGCCAGCAAGGCCGCCCTACGTACGATGTCGGCCGCCATTCGATTTTCCAGGAAATATCGCTTGCCCGCCGGAAACGCGAGTACGACTCGCGCCGACTTTCGTCGCACGCCTGCTCGCCGGGAAGCAGAAAGAACGGCCAGGCGCCCTTTCATGTCGCGTAATTGACTCTGCCTCGAAGACTCACCCTCACGACTCATGGCGCACAGGCTACAACACAGGTAAGTAAGCGACAACAGCAGTGAAGGAGTTTGCCATGGCAGTGGATGTCGTACATCTACTCAACGAAATCGGAGTACTCAAGAAGGAAGTCAAACGGTTCAGTGACGCCGTGCCCGGCTTGAAGGCAGATCTTGACGGGCTCAAGTTGGCAGTCTCCGTAGCCGCCGTTTCGGCACAGATCCTGAAGATCGACTACAGCCTGTGGAAGGTCGACGAGAAGGGTGTCACTTTCCGCGGCATGCAGAAGGTGACGTGGAGTCGGATCGCAGAGGCAGACAAGGAAAAGGCTCGCCGGAAGCAGGTGGAACTGGAACAGCGCTTGCATTCACTGTTCCTCGAAAAATCTCACGAGGGCGACATCAAGGCCGCACAGGGATCTGCCGACAAGGCGAATCGCGACATTCATGAACTCAGGACATCACTGCGCACGATGGGCCAGTCCTCGATTCCTGGCACCGGAAACAAGAAGCAGGAATTCAATCAGGTCCGGAACTCTATACGCAATCTCACTCAGGCTCTCGCCGGTATCTGATGTAGCTCGACAAGTGGATTGGGGAACACGATGAACCTGAAGCAAGCCGTAGCGGAGGTGGACACCAGACTGGGTGTTCTCGCCGGCACACTGACGCGTGCGGGCGCTTCGATGAACAGGGTGAAGGGGTACGCCGAGAACGTTTCACGCTCCTTCGGCCAGATCAGGACCGCGGCGAACAACAGCGACAGTGGGCTGAGCAAGATGCGCGGCAGTCTGGCCAGTACCCACACCTCCCTCGGCAAGCTCAAGACCGCCGCGACCCAGGGCGGTGGCGGGCTCGACAAGGTGAAGTCGGCCTCGCGGGACGCCGACGGCGGGCTCGGCAAGGCGCGTACCGGTACCGACAAGCTCAAGTCCTCCTTCGACAAGCTCAAGGCCGCCGCCAAGGGGGCCCACGGTGAGTTGAAGAACGTCAAGAAGCAGTCGGACGCAGTGGAGAAGTCCGTCGGCAAGGCCGCGAAGAACGCCGACCGGGGCGGGAAGTCCATGGGCGGCCTCGGCAAGGGGCTCAAGGGCGCCTCGCTGGCGCAGAAGGGGCTGAACCTGGCGATGGCCGCCAACCCCTTCGGCCTGGTGATGACCCTGCTGACGCCGCTCATCGCGCAGTTCGTCAACATGGACAAGATCACCAAGCTGCTGCAGAAGGGCGTCTCGTACGCCATGAAGGCCATCGGCTCCGCGGTGGGCGGCCTGGTGCACAACGCCGGCCCCCTGCTGCGCGGCCTCGGCAACGCGATGCTCGCCCCGATGACCGGCCTCGCCAACGCGCTGAACGGCCTGCTCGGCGCGCTCGCCGGCATCCACATCAGCATCCCGGACTGGGTGCCGAAGTTCGGTGGCCGCTCCTTCGGCTTCCCCCGCCTGCACGTGCCGGTCCCGCACCTGGCCACCGGTGGTGTCGTCCAGGCCCGCCCCGGCGGCACGCTCGCCCTGCTCGGCGAGGCCGGCGAGAACGAGGCCGTCATCCCGCTGTCCAAGCTGGAGCGGATGCTCGGGCACGGCGGCGGTCTGCGCACCCTCGCCGCCGCGGTGGAACGGCTGGCCGACCGGCCCGTCGTCGTCCAGGTCGACTCGCAGGAGATCGCCCGCGCCGTGTTCCTCGGACAGCGGCAGCTGTCCCGGCGGTAGCGCCGCCTCGCAGAAGTACGCCTCCGGTCGACGGCTCACGCCCGTCGGCCTTTTTTCATGCCCGCATGCCCGCATGCCCGCACGCATCACGCCCGCATGCCCGCACGCCCTCATGCCTGCACGCCCTCATGCCCTCAGGAGTCCTCATGGGAAATCTCTGGATCGGCCCGCCCGGGGCGATGACCGAGATCGACCAGGCCGCCAAGTCCTTCGACCGCAGCGCGGACCTCGGCGTCACCGAGTTCAAGTCGCTCGGCGGCCGGGTCACCGTCACCCGCAACCAGTCCCCCGTCCGCCGGCTGAAGCTGTCCTGGGACCTGCTCGCCCCGGCGCACGCGCGCGCCCTGGACCGCATCGCCCGCCGCGTCGACGGCCCCGGCCCGGTGTACGTCGTCGACCCCGCAGCCGGGAACGTGCTGAGCGCGTCCCAGGCCGCCGGTACCGGCGCCGCCGGCGCGACGGACATCACCGGCCTCGCCCAGTGGTTCAAGACCTCCGCGACCGGCACGGTCGCCGAGAGCGCCACCGCGCCCGGCACCTTCGTCTTCACCGCCGCCGACGCCAACAGCGCCCTGGGCTGGCGCCACACGAGCACCTTCGGCAACTTCCCCGTCTCGCCCGGCCTCCAGGTGTCCTTCCGCGCGCCCGCCGCCCTGGCCGCGCTCGGCACGCTGAGCGTGGGCATCGACTTCAAGAAGGCCGACGGAAGCTGGCTCGCCTCCGCGACGGCCACGGGTCCCTACGTCACCGGCACCGTCCCGGCGGGCGCGGTGTACGCCACCCCCACCGCCAAGCCGGGCACCGCCGGCACCTACGCGCTCGCCGGTGCCTGCTTCACGTACGGCGCGGTGGCGGAGTCCGGGGTCCCCGGTGACGGCCTGCCACCGATGTCGGTCACCGGCTACAGCGACACCCCGGGCCGTCCGCTGCCCTACCGCAGCATCGGCCTCGACCTCGTGGAGGTGTCCGGTGCAGCCGGCTGACGACACCACGGCCGCCGCCCTGTCCGCCGGCGAGCGGACCACCCGGCACCGCACCCGGCTCGGCGGCAAGGACGTCTCCGCACAGGTGCAGTCCTGGCAGCTGGAGCGGTCGTACGCCACCGACCTGCCGGCCGCGATGCGCGCCTTCTCCGGCTCCTCCGCCGCCCAGTTGCAGCTGCAGCTGTCCGGCGCGGGCGGGCGGACGGCCCCGGAGCTGTACTCGCCGTGGGCCGCCCGGGCCACCGGCGACGTCGTGCGGCCCGGACAGTCCGTGGTCCACGAAGGCGGGGTCGGCGGCGCCACGCTGCCCGCGTTCCGCGGCACGGTCCGTTCCCGCTCCGCCGCCTCCGGCGGCGACGCCGTCCAGGTCACCGCGCTCGACGGGGCGGAGCGGCTGCGCGGCCCGGCCTGGCTGCCGAAGCCGTACGCCGGTTTCTACTGGAACCGGCCCGTCTCCTCGGCCACCTGGTGCGTCTCCGAACTGCTGCGCCAGGGCGGCATGTACGCCTGCCCGCCGCCCCGCTACCCGGACTTCGCCGACGGCAAGCCGCTGACCCTGGTGTACGCCACCCTGCACGGCGGGTTCAGCACCCCCTACGGTCAGCCGGAGGTCCTGCCCGACCCGGCGACGTACACCTTCAGCCGGGAGGGGGCGCCGCACGAGATGGCGCTCGTGCCCAAGCAGCCCCAGCTGCGGGCGACCTGGTTCCCGCGCAGCCGGGTCACCGTCCCCGGCAGCAAGCTGTTCGCCGAGGTCTGGGTCGACAACTCCGTCCGCTACGACAGCGACAGCGGCGACGACGGGATCGGCAACGGCGACAAGGTCGTCCTCCAGCTGGACCTGAACCGCAACGGCACGGACGTCGGCTTCCTGAAGCTCATCGTGAACTTCGCGGAGCGCTGGGTGCGCATCGTCTCCAACGACCTCGACTCCGTCTGGTACTTCGAGTGGACCTGGCCCGCGCTCAACCAGCGGGGCGCCTGGCACCTCGGCTTCTGGGTCGACACCACGAACGGCACCACCAGCGTCCACCCGACCGTGCAGCCCCGGCTCACCGCGCCGGACGGCTCCCAGCTCATCGGCGGCGAGGCGACCTTCACCAACCCGGAAGCCCTGCAGTACGCCTCCGAGCTGTACCAGGTGTCCCTCTTCACCGACCTGCCCACCGAGTGCCTGCAGGTCACCAGCGGGATGCCGGCGATCCCGACGGCCACCGAGTTCTCGCACGCCGGCGCCTGGGCCTGGACGAAGAGCGTCGAACTGGACGACGTGGTCCTGCCGTTGTACGCGCTGCCCCGGGTCAGCGGCTCCCAGTGGGAGGTGCTCTCGCAGATCGCCAAGGCCAGCATGTCCACGGCCGAGATCGACGAGCGGGGCCTGTTCCGGTGGCGCAACCACACCCGGTTCGCCACCCGGCCCACCGCCCCCGACCTCACCCTCACCAGCACCCGGGAGATCGCCTCGCTGACCGCCACCGAGGAGATCGACGCGTGCCGCAACTACTGCGTCCAGCCGTACCGGGACTGGCGGAACGCCGGGGCGGACACGGGCGTGCGGACCCAGGACAGCGTGATCCGCACCCTGCCGGCCCGCTCGACGACCACGGTCAAGTACCTGTTGTCGAACGACGAGTACGACATCAGCCCGCCCACCACCGACGACGACTCCGGCGTCACCGGCGGCAGCAACGTCCGCTTCGGCACGGCGCCGACGGGCGGCACCGCCGTCAAGGGCATGGTGGACATGCTCATCCGCCGGGAGGACGGATACCTGGTCGTCCGGTACACCAACCGCGACACCCGGACGCTCTACACCGTCACCACCGACGGAAAGCCGTCCCTCGTCCTGGTCACGCTCAAGCCGAAGTCCGACCCCGTCGACCGGGTGGCCGTCGCCATGCTGGACGACCCGGCGAACGACCCGAACGGCGTCGCCAGCGAGAAGTACTACGGCCGCCAGGAGTACACCGCCGACAGCACCGACTGGATGCAGGACGCCGCCTCCGCCGCGGCCCTGGCGAAGGCCATGCGCACCGCGGGAGTGCTGCCCGTGCCGGTCATCGGTGACGTCGACGTGCTGTACGACCCGCGCATCCAGCTCGGGGACGTCGTCCGCGTCGTCGACGGCACCGGTGCCGCCCTCGACACCCTCGCCTGGGTCGTCGGCATCCGCACCGCCGCCACCGCGGACGGCGGCGTCCAGCAGACCCTGACCCTGCGCGGGGTCGAGCCGGGCGCCCTGCCGGCCGACTCGGGGCTGACCCCGGACGCACCGAGCAGCTCGGCGCCGGTGCGCTCGGTGACGTACGGGGCGGTCACGGCCGCCTACCCGAAGCTGTCGGATCTCACCGCGTCCGGTCTGACCTGGTCCGCGGTCAAGGAGGGAGCACGTGTCTGAGACCACCGTGGACCAGCCGCCGCCCGTCCCGGACGACACCCCCGGCGACCCGGTCGTGATCATGACGCCCATCGAGGTCACCGTCACCCAGCTGCCGCCCGAGGAGCCGCCCGCGCCACCGGAGACCGACGAGGACGCCGTGGTCGCCGAAGCGCAGCCGGGCCCCGCCCCGGCCGTACCCGCCCCACCGCCGGACGGCGACCCGTCCGACCCCGACCTCAGTGAGGAGCCGAGCCCCGCATGACCGCCTACACCCCGCTCAGCGGCATCCCCTACCCCCAGCCCACCGACCCGGCGAACCTGCCCCAGCACCTGCAGAGCCTCGCCGAGACGGTCGACGCCCGGACCATCCTGCGCTACGCGAACGCCACCGCCCGCGACGCGGCCGTCACCACCCCGGCCGCCGGCATGGTCGCCTGGCTCTCCAGCCCCGGCCAGCTGACGTACTACACCGGCACCGCCTGGCTGCCGGTGGCGGCGACGCCGGTGTTCCTCTACAACAACGACGCCGGTACGACCACCTCGACCACTCCGGCCGAGACCCTGTCCGGCGCGACCGGCGACCCGCTGGTGGGCGCGTTCACCGCCCCGCCCAGCGGCAAGGTGATCATCACGGTGGGCGCCTGGATCAACTGCTCCACGGCCGCGTCCGGGTTCATGGGCGCCACCGTGAAGAAGGTCTCGGACAACTCGGTGTTCCTGGCGTCCTCCATCGACCGCGCCTGCTCGGTCTACAACACCGACCGCGTCTCCGCGTCGAGCCAGTTCGTCGTCACCGGTCTCACCCCGGGCACGGCGTACTCGGCCACCCCGACGTACTGGTCCTCCGTGCCCTCCTCGGGCACCAACACGGTCGCCTTCGACAACCGGTTCATCCGCGTGGACCCCGTCCTCTGACCTGCCGTACCGAAGATCCGCCGTACCGAACACCCGCCGTACCGAACACCCCGGAGCCCCGGTGCGCCGTGCCCGTCACGGCCGCCGGGGCTCCGGCGTTCCCGCCCCACGAAAGGGACTCCCATGGCGACACCCCTGCCCGCCTCCGCCTTCCGCGCCGCGCTGCGCGCCGAGGGCGTCCGGACCGCCGAACACGGCACCTGGTCCACCCACAACCGCAACGCCATCGGCGCCTGGGGCCCGATGGCGGGCGTCATGCTGCACCACACGGTCGGCGCGGGCAGCGTCGACATCTGCCGTACCGGCCGCCCCGACCTGCCGGGCCCGCTGTGCATCGCGGTCATCGCCAAGGACGGCACGGCCCACCTGGTCGGCTACGGCCGCACCAACCACGCGGGCCGCGGCTCCCAGGCCGTCTACGACGCCGTCCGCACCGGCACCGCC
Source organism: Streptomyces sp. NPDC046881 (assembly GCF_040645015.1). Lineage (NCBI taxonomy): Bacteria > Bacillati > Actinomycetota > Actinomycetes > Kitasatosporales > Streptomycetaceae > Streptomyces > Streptomyces sp. NPDC046881. Next base: position 11,539 of record NZ_JBEYXJ010000016.1, read on the forward strand.
CTCCCGGCCCGGCCGGGCCCGGACGCCGTCGACGGCAACGCCCACTTCTACGGCTTCGAGATCGAGAACTGGGGCAACGGACGCGACCCCTACCCCGAGGTCCAGCTGTCGGCCGTGGAGAGGATCGCGGCGGCGATCTGCCGGGCGCACGGCTGGGGCGCCGACCGCGTGATCGGCCACAAGGAGTGGACGACCCGCAAGATCGATCCCAGCTTCTCCATGCCGTCGATGCGCGCCAGGATCGCCGGGCGGCTCGGCACGGACACCGGTACGGACCCGTACGAGCCGTTCCCCGGGCCGGCGTTCTTCGTCGCCGGCCGCCACAGCGCCGTGATCACCGCGATGGGCCGGCGCCTGGTGGCCGAGGGCTGCGGCCGCTACGTCCAGGGGCCGGGCCCCGACTGGACGGAGGCGGACCGCCGCTCGTACGCGGCCTGGCAGCGCAAGCTCGGCTACTCCGGCGCCGACGCGGACGGCATCCCGGGCCGCACGAGCTGGATGAAGCTGCGCGTGCCCCGGGTGTGAGGAAGCCGACGACACACATGTACGAGAGCGACGAGAACGGAGCCGGCTGACATGACGGACTCGACCCGCAGGACCGTCCGTACGGCGTTCCAGACCCTGCTGGCGGTCGCGGCGGCACTCCCGCTGCTGGCCGACGACCCCCGGCTGGCCGACCTGCCCGCCTTCGGCGCGCTGGTGACCGTGGCGACGGCGGTCAGCCGGCTGATGTCGGCGCCCGCCGTGGAGAAGGCCCTGCCGCGATGGCTGCGCAAGGAGGAGTCGCCGTGACGGGCCACCCGGGCGAGGGGGTCGCCCTGGAGCTGGAGCGCCTGCGCCGCTCGGTGGACGTCGGCTTCGCCACCACCCGCGGTGACCTGGCGCTCCTCCTGCAGCGCGCCGACCAGACCGACAAGACCCTCGGCGACCACGAGGACCGCCTCGACGCCCTGGAGCGCACACGCTGGCCCCTGCCGTCGCTGGCCGCGGTCGTCTCGTGCACGGCCCTGGCGGTGACCCTGTGGGAGGCGGCCGGCAGATGACCCGGCGGGGGCTCCCCCGCTCGCCCGTCCGGCCGGCGGAGGAACCCCCGCGCGACACCCCGGCGCCCACGCAGGCACAGCCGGCACAGCCGGCACAGCGGCTCCAGGAACACACCGAACGCGCGTACAACCTTGCCCATCCCCGCAGGTCTCCTGACCGCCGGCCGCGCCGCCGTACAGGCGAGCGGCCCGGCCGACCTGGTGATCGGCTCGTACGAGAACGGCGGCGACGGCGCGATCACCTACCTGCCGTCCAACGGCAAGAAGATCACCACGTCCGGCTCGCGCGCCTTCGGCGTGGACACCGTGGGCGTCTCGGCCTCGGGCAGACCGCAGCTCGGGGCGGTCTTCGCCGACTGAGCGCCCGGGAACCCCCGGCGAACCCCGAGGCCGGTGCTGACGGTCCCTTAGGGGATGTCACAGGTCGGCAGCAAAGCCGGGCCCGGACCACCGGGCCCGGCACATCGGCCCGCGGGACCAGGTACGTTCGATGACGTGGCTGGATTCAGGATCGGACGCGGGGGCCGGGACAACCGCACCCCCCAAGGACAGCAGGCGCAGCACGGACCGTCGTACGGGCGCGGGCGCGGCCCGGCTCAGCCCGGAGGCCCGTCGTACGGCCAGCCGCCGTACGGCCGGCCGGGCCCCTCGGGCGCCCCGGGCCCCTCGTACGGCTACCCGTCGGCGCCGCAGCCGCCGTACCCGCAGCAGGGACAGTCGTACGGGCACCCGGGACCCGGCGACGACGGACCGGAGTACTTCGGCGACGGCGGCTACCCGGGCCCCGGGCACGGCGGGCACGACCCGTACGCGGCCAACAACCCGGGCCACACCCAGGCCTTCTCCATCGACGAGGCCGCCGGCTACACCCAGGGCTCGACCTACCACGCCGGCGCCGCCGCCGCGCCCGCCGCGCCGCTCGGGCCGCCCCTGCACTGGAAGGAACTGCTCAAGGGGATCGTCCTGTCCCCGAACGAGACCTTCCTGCGCATGCGGGACTACACGATGTGGGCGCCCGCCCTCATCGTGACCTTTCTCTACGGCCTGCTCGCGGTCTTCGGCTTCGACGGCGCCCGCCAGGACGCGATCACCGCGACGCTGTCCAACGCGGTGCCGATCGTGCTGGTCACGGCCGTCGTGATGGTGCTCGGCCTGTTCGTCCTGGGCGTCGTCACCCACACCCTGGCCCGCCAGCTCGGCGGTGACGGCGCCTGGCAGCCCACGGTGGGCCTGTCCATGCTGATCACGGCCCTCACGGACGCGCCCCGCCTGGTCGTCGCCATGTTCTTCGGCGGCGACGCCGGCTTCGTCCAGCTCCTCGGCTGGGCCACCTGGATCGGCGCGGGCGCCCTGCTGACCCTCATGGTCTCCCGCTCCCACGACCTGCCCTGGCCGAAGGCCCTGGGCGCCTCGGCGATCCAGCTGATCGCCCTGCTGTCGATCGTGAAGCTCGGCACGTTCTGATCTCCCGGCGCACACGGAAAGGGCCCCCGGCACGGCAGCCGGGGGCCCTTACGTGTGTGGCCGGCGCTTCTCAGGCGTCCAGCACCTGCCCCGCCCGCTTCACCACCGGCGGCTCGACGCTCCACGGGAAGTTGATCCAGTCGTCGGTCCGCTTCCACACGTACTCGCACTTCACGAGGGAGTGGGACTTCTCGTAGACCACCGCGGAGCGCACCTCGGCCACGGTGTCGAGGCAGAAGTCGCGCACCAGCTTGAGCGTCTTGCCGGTGTCGGCGACGTCGTCGGTGATCAGCACCTTCTTGTCGGAGAAGTCGATCACGTTCGGGACGGGTGCGAGCATGACCGGCATTTCGAGGGTGGTCCCCACACCGGTGTAGAACTCCACGTTGACCAGGTGGATGTTCTTGCAGTCCAGGGCGTAGGCGAGCCCGCCCGCGACGAAGACCCCGCCCCGGGCGATGCTCAGCACGATGTCCGGCTCGTACCCGTCGTCGGCGATCGTCTGCGCCAGCTCGCGGATGGCGGTCCCGAACCGCTCGTAGGTCAGGTTCTCCCGCACGTCTGCGCTGCTCATGCTGTCGTCGCCCTCACACCTGGGTCCGATGGAAATTGAGGAAGGACCGGGAGGCGGTCGGCCCGCGCTGCCCCTGGTACCGGGAGCCGTACCGCTCGCTGCCGTACGGGTGCTCGGCGGGCGAGGTCAGCCGGAACATGCACAGCTGGCCGATCTTCATCCCCGGCCACAGCTTGATCGGGAGCGTGGCCAGGTTGGACAGCTCCAGGGTGACGTGCCCGCTGAACCCCGGGTCGATGAACCCGGCGGTGGAGTGCGTGACCAGCCCGAGCCGCCCCAGCGAACTCTTGCCCTCCAGACGGGAGGCGAGGTCGTCGGGGAGCGTGATCACCTCGTAGGTGGAGGCGAGCACGAACTCCCCGGGGTGCAGGATGAACGGCTCATCGCCCTCGGGCTCGACGAGCCGGGTCAGATCGGCCTGCTCGACGGAGGGGTCGATGTGCGGGTACCGGTGGTTCTCGAACACCCGGAAGTACCGGTCCAGCCGCACGTCGATGCTCGACGGCTGCACCATGGTTTCGTCATAGGGATCGATCCGTACCCGCCCGGCGTCGATCTCGGCCCGGATGTCCTTGTCTGAGAGAAGCACGTAGCGAGGATACGCAAGGCGCGCGGAGCCGTGGCAATCACGACAACTCCGCGCGCCCGCTGTGACGGCCCGGCTACAGCCGGTGCCCGCCGCTGGTCACCGCTTCTCCAGCACGACCGGCACGGCACTACGGAGCCGGGCACAGCGCGGGCACCGCACCAGCCGGCCGGGGCCGAGCCGCTCGGCCTTCTGCATCGGGAACGAAGCGGTGCTGAAGACGTGCCCGTCCGCGCATCGGACGACGGTGCGTTCCATCAAGTCCCTCAAGTCCCTTCCCCAAGAGCCGCGTCCGGCGTTGCTACCCGGACGGCAAAAGCCACATTACGGGATCAAAGAGACGACTCTCCACGCGGCACTCCGGCCCTCCCCGAGGCCTCCACGGTACGCCCCAACTCCGGCCGCCCGCAGCCGGATACCCCCACCGAAAGGCCCGCACACCTCCGGGATCCGAACACCGGGGGCCCGCGATGATGTAGAGTGAGCACCGTCCGGACACCAACCCCTCGGGGACAAGTCCGTACTTACGCGGGTGTAGTTTAATGGTAGAACATCAGCTTCCCAAGCTGAGAGCGCGAGTTCGATTCTCGTCACCCGCTCCATGCGAAACCCCCAGGTCAGAGGCCCGGGGGTTCTTTGTTGTGGGGCCCCGTGCGCGGGCTGCGCACCACATCCGCACCACAAGGACGCGGCCGGCTGCCGGTGGGCTTCTCCTTGTGGTGCGCGCCCGGCCGCCACGTCCCGCTGCCGCTCCTCACCGGAGTGCCGGTAGATCAGCGCGGCCATCTCCGACGACTGGCCGGCGCGGACCATCGTGTCCTTGAGCGTGGCGCCGGAACGGGTCGAGAGCGTGTGGGGTAGCGGTCCTTCATTGTCTCTGGGCCGTGCGAGGCCACCCGACGCCGACCGACAAGGACAGAAGCCCACGGCATCCGATCCGATCAGAGCCGTGGGCTTCTTCACTCCGCCCATCTTCAGAACCGCAGGTGCCCCCAAACCCAGCCGTTGCCACCGGGGACGTTGCGTCCGGCGACCTGGCACCAGGATTCCGGCTCACAACTTCGCACGAGCTCGACTTGTTGGCCGACGCGCAGGATGCCGATCACCCGCCCGGCACCGTCCGGCTCATTCTTGACGTTGTAAACGTCCACATCCTCACCGACCACCGTTGCCGTTCGCCCCGTAGGTGGCGAGGCTTGCCCGAACTGCAGGTGCCCCCAGACCCAGCCGTTCCCACCGGGGACGTTGCGTCCGGCGACCTGGCACCAGGATTCCGGCTCACAGCTCCCCACGAGCTCGACTTGTTGGCCGACGCGCAGGATGCCGATCACCCGCCCGGCACCGTCCGGCTCATTCTTGACGTTGTAAACGTCCACATCCTCACCGACCACCGCTGCCGTTCGCTTTGTAGGGGGCGATGCTTGTCCGGGCGGATAGGGCGTCTGTCCCTCGATGTTGCCTGCGGAGCGGTAACGGCACACCACAAACCATCCGTTGGGCTTGGGCGCACCCTGCTTTATCCCACAGCCGATCTCCCTGGTGGACGACCACACCATCTGCGTGTAATGGCCCCACCTGAATACGTTGGTCCTTTTCGCCGGATTCTGGTCGTTGACCGCATGGGCCAGATCGATCTTCTTGTTGGGGTCGGCGTCGTAGTACTGCTTCTCGTTGGCCCACGAAGCCGCCGCGTCACGGGCTATGGAGTCACGGGGGGGAGTGGGGGTTCCCCAGGCCTCGTACAGGCTTTCGCCCTGGTCGGCGGGCCTCTGCCCCTGCTTGGGATCGCTGTGCGTCCCCGTTCCGAGATTGGCCCAGGCCTGCGCATCGGCGGCGAGTTGGTTACTCCACACCAAAGGTGGCACGCCGACCGCATGGCGCTCCTGATTGTGCCGGGCGAGAACGGCATTGCGCTCGGCATCGGTGAACTGGGATCCGGTCTGCGCCTGAGAAGGGCCGGTGAGCCCAAAGACGCCGCTGATCAGTGCGGCGCTCAGAATGGCCGCTCCACGAGCTACCCGCCCGCGTCGACTTTTCGTCATGACCCGCCCAACCTCTCGGATCTTGGGCTCAACTCGATGGGCACCGCTTCGGCATTCACTTCTCTTTGAGAAGGCCCATAAGGAGCGCCGCATCCTGCGCGAGACAGAGCTGTAAGGCGCTCCGCCACGGTTGTTGAAAGCGTCTCCGCACTGATGACCTTGCGCGGTCACTGCGGCCGTCGGGCAGCCGTCGGCATGCACATTCGTCTTCAGGCAATCAAGACATCAGACCTATGCACGTAGCATCCGCGATCCCGGCGGAATGACGCCGGCGTTCCGCTGTGTCCGCGCCTCACCTCGCGCTGCGCCGTGAGGCACCCCTTAATTCCAGACTGCACTCGTTCGGCCGACATCGCGAGTCGTACAACAACATGCGGGGCTTGTTCGTCACCTACGGTCCCCGCGGCCGGGCTGAACTGCAGCCGGTGGCATCGGTCCGGCGTATCACCAGGGCAGGGGTTCCGGGCGGCGGTTCCACCACCATCCGTGGGACGAGGCGGTGCCCTCCGCCGGAAGCAGTTCCTTGCGGAGCAGACCGCCGGTGTCGTCGACCGTCAGCTCGGCGAAGAGGGCGTCCAGGGACCCGAGAGAGTCCCGGATCAAGGCAGCGAGGTCCTGCGGGAGTTGCGTGCGAACCTGCTCCAGCTCGTCTCGCACTTCGAGGCGTTCACCATAGAGGTCTGGGGGATACCAACCGGAAGGCGCCCACGCGGCGTCCATCTGGCCGACGAGCTTTTCCCAGGCACCGAGACGACCACGCGCCGTCCGAGCCGGCGATCCCAAGGTGCCGGCCTCGTCCGGGTGCATGCGTCGCAGGTGCGCGGCGAAGGTGTCGGCGAGTGGCGTTGCGATCTTCAGTTCGCGGACCACTTCCGGAATCCGGGCCACCGTGACATGCGGCAGTCGGCCGACGGGATCCTCCACCCGGTCGATCGTGTAACGAGGTCCGTCGTCGGAGCCGTACAGGCGCGCTCGCGTGACCAGACCCTCTTCCCTGGCCGGCCAGTACGCACTCGGCGGCGCTTCTTCGGCGGGGAAGAGAACCACGGTGTCTGCCGCCCGGGCGGAGGCGGACGCCAGGTCGCGCTCGCTGGGCTGCGGTTGCACGGACTCCTGGACATGGATGTCCAGGGACACGGACACGTCACCCAGCACCGTGACCTTGTCGCAGAACACCAAGGTCATGACGGATAGGTCCCGTTGTAGATGTCCAAGGCCCTCTGCACGGCCTGTGGGTTGTTCACGAAGCGCGGGGCACGGGTCAGCTGCGGGGCCGCACTGACCACCCGTAGCGCTGACGGCGTCGAGGCCAGACTTGTGGGATCGATGATCTGCAAGCGCGCGAGCACGTAAATGATCAAAGTTAGGTGCAGCACGCCAGGTATCCCATAGGTGAACAGACCGCACATGGACCAGGGCGAAAAATCGGTTTCAACCTTTACTGTGCGGCAGCGCTCTGAAGAGGGTGACAGGACACGGCCCCTTGACGGGGTCGGGAGAGGAGAGCAGATGCCGGAGAACGGCCGAGGCTCCGAAGCGTCGCAGGGATCCCAGGCGCCCGAGAGCTTCGAGGCCTTCGCCCAGGCGAGCCAGAGACGGTTGTACAGGACCGCGTACCTGCTGTGCGGGGACCCGGACACGGCCCGGGACCTGACGCAGACCACGCTCGCCAAGCTGTTCCAGCACTGGCGGAGGGCCAGTGCCGCCGACCACATCGAGGCCTACGCCAGGACCGTGCTGACCCGCACCTACCTGGCCGAGCGGCGGCGGCGCCTGCGGGACCTGCTGGCGCACTCCCGCCCCGACACCCGGTCCGCGCCCGACCACACCGATCTGCGCGTGACGCTGATGTCGGCACTCGCTGGGTTGCCGCCCAGGGCGCGAGCCATGGTCGTGCTGCGGTACTGGGAGGACCAGAGCGTCGAGTCCGTCGCCGAGCTCTTGAAGTGCAGCGAATCCACGGTCAAGAGCCAGTGTTCACGCTCCCTGGCAAAGCTGCGCGCCCAACTGGGCGAGGCCCACATCTACGCCACGGGGAGCTGAGGAACCGTCATGAGCGACAACATCACCGAGGAAGACCGCCGCAGCGCCCTGCTGGTCAGGGACGCGATGGACAGTGCAGTGGCGGAACTGCCCGCGCCACACGACCTGGTTCCCGCCGCAGTCACCCAGGGCCGGCGCCGCAAGGCGCGTGCCCGTCTCACGACCGCCGCCGGGATCACCTGCGTGGCCGGGGCCGTGCTCTTCGGCTCCCTGACACTTACCGCCGGGGGCGACGCCGACAGGACAGTCCGTCCTGCCACGAGCAGCACACCCTCGCCACACCAGTCGGTCCAGCCGGAGCCCTACCGCACGCCGATCCACATCGACCCCACGAGCGACGACGAACGGGCCATGGCCAACCTGCCCCCCACCGAGCGGAAACGGCGAGCGCAGTTCCAGCAACAGGCGGCTGTCCTCCTCGACGAACTGCTGCCGGACGCTGTCGGCCCAGTCCGGCCGGTCGACCTCGACGTGTCGCGCTACCAGGGCGAAATCACAGACGGGAAGGTGTTCACCATCATCTTCTCCGTACGGCCCTCCGGCGACGGTCCGGACTCGAAGCACTGCCCCTCCGCTGCTCTGGCCGCCAAGGGCGGAAGCTGTAAGCAGGCCACGCTGCCGGGCGGCATCAAGGCCACGTCGCTCCGCGTGATCACCGGCTCGTCCGAGACCATGTCCACCGACGTCCGCTTCCGCTACGGACGCAGCGATGTCTACGTCTCCATCGAACCGGACGTGAACGCCAAGGCCTCCGCCCCCGTCACCAGCGAGGAACTGCTCGCGGCTGTCGGTGACTCCCGCTTCCTCGACCTGGTGCGGTACGCCGACGAGCACCCGATGCAGAAGAAGCAGACCACCATCGCGGGCGGCTGAAAGCGGGTGGCGGTGTTGAGGCCAGGACCGATACAGCGTGCGCCCTCGGTGCCTGACGGTCCCTGAGTACGCGATGCTTGGGTATGGCCCCTGAACCTAGCGCCGCACCGTCGATGACCACTGAGGTGAGTGCGGTGACCGACGGAACCACCAGAGTCTTCACCTGGGAGGAAGACGCACGCATCGAGGTCCGGAACCTCGGCCGAGAGATCGTCATCGAAGCCAACGCCGCCGGGCTGAAGACCCTGGCCGGCCATCTCCTCACACTCGCCCAGGACGGCACACCGGATGGCGCTCACCTCCACCTGGAGGAGCACAACGGACTCGAGGAGGGCTCCGCAAGCCTCGTCTTGGAAAGGTGCGACGGCGAATGACTGGTGCCAGACGCGTGCCAGAAAGTTCGATTCTCGTCACCCGTTCCACGCGGAACCCCCAGGTCAGCGACCCGGGGGTTCTTGCGTAGAAGCGGAAGCCGTCCCCGCTCCCTTCTCCCCGACGAAGACCAGGCCGTCCGGACCCTTCTCGGCGAATCAGGCTCGTCTCCGGACAACCCGGCCGCGCCACCCCGGCGGGTCCGGGGGGTGACATACGACCGTGAATTCGCGGACGAGTTCAACGGCTCGAAAATTCCGCGCTGACCTTCCTACGCTCCCGTGCGCTTCGAATCCACTCGAACAAGTGATGTCGAATCGATCCGGCGTTCCAAACGGGGGAATGACGGCATACCGCCACGGCAGCAGAGGCTATGTATGTACGCGGCTGGCGGGTTCGGTGCAGGGCGCCTGCCTGCACGACGCCCCGGCCCGAGCCGCCCCCGGCGTCCAGCGTTTCCATCCCGGGCAGTCCCGGGCACCTGCACTCCAATGGACGGCTTTGCCTCGCATTGGAGTTCTTCGATCGAGCGGCGCTCCCGCCGCTCGGACAGGAGGTACACCGCATGGCAATCGCATTCAGAGTAATCAAGATCAACATTCCACAGACTTCGTGTTCGGATTCGTTCGAAGCGAAAGAGCCGGTCAGTTTTGGGCACAAGATTCGCCGGGACGAAGAGGACAACCGCGTCGTGGACGTGGCGCTCCGGTCGTTCAAGTTCGAGGTTCTGTACAACGGAGCCGTGGAAGACTTCGAGATCGGCGGCCAGGAGATCAACCTGCACTTCGAGAGGAACGGCCACGACTCGGGGCAGGTCGTGCTCAAGGCCAATCTGCGGCCAAGGAAGCAGGCGGCAGCAGGCGACCCGGCCTGGCAGTTCAAGGGACAGGTCGAAGCGCTGGTCATGGCGGAGCTGGAACCCCTCAAGTGACCCCGGACGACAGCCCTCACACGTCTGACTCGGCGGGGCTGTCGTAGAGCGTCGCCACCCCGACGCGGCGCCCTCGTCAGCTCGACGAGGGCGCCAGTCCTGTGTCCTCAGGGCCTGCCCATTGCGGCGGGTCGATTCCAAGGGCAGTCTTGCGCCGGGGCGCCTTCCGCTCCACTCCATGGGGCGAGTTTGACCCTATTGCCCCGGCCTGTATCGCTGTGGGCGCGATGGTCGTCCCATGAGTGAGACGCGCGTATTGCCTGATCGGAATCCGGCGGAGGTCGGGACGGACGATGTGCCGCGGTTGCCAGGGGGATGCCGGAACCTCCCGCGCTTCCGACTCCCCCGGACGCGACAGCCGCTCCCCTTACCGGCCCTGTGGGTCCTCGCGGTGCTGCTCGCACTGACCACGGCCTCCGTCCCCGCCCAGCGTGCCCACGCCGTCAACGGGAGCACCTCGCCGTGTGCGCTGCAGGGGCAGGGGACCACGGTCAACGAGGGCCAGAACACCGACTACACCCAGTTCCTGGATCCCCTGGGGGTCAAGAACGTCGGTGTGGTCTACGTGGACTTCCCCGACGTGGCCGGCGCCGGCGACGTCGCGGACTACTACAACCTGCTGTCCCCGGCCGCCGACTGGGTCTGGAACGCCTCGTACGGCAAGACCGGGCTGAGCATGCGGCCGGTCGTGAACCGCTGGGTCCGCATGCCGTCGGCCTCCGACGCCTACGGCACCTCCAGCCCCACGTACCAGCAGCACACCCGGTACGTGACCGACGCACTGCGCACAGCGGCCGACGCCGGCGCCGACCTGGCCAGGTATGACCTGTTCTACATCGTCTCCACCGCCCACTCCCGGGTCAGCGGCTCCCACACGTGGTACTGGACGCCCACCCAGCCGATCCTCATCAAGGGCACGACGATTCGTTGGGCGGTGACGTTCGGCACCGACATGTGGCACTGGGGTCACAAGGTGGCCGCCCACGAGACCGCTCATGTCTTCGGAGCGCCGGACCTGTACGCCTTCAGCGGTGATCAGCACCGGTACGTCGGCGGCTGGGACGTGATGGGCCACGTGGCCGGAGCCGCACCGCAGTACTTCGGCTGGCTCTCCTGGAAGTTCGGCTGGACGAGGGACGACCAGACCGTGTGCGTGTGGCAGAACAGGACCCAGAACACCGCCACGTTGAAGGGTGTGGAGTACGTCGGCGGTACCAAGCTGCTGGTGGTCAGAACCGGCGCCACCACCGCCTACGTCGCCGAGGCCCGCAGGAAGGCCCACAACGACTTTGGAGCCTGCTCCTCCGGCGTTGTCATCTACAAGGTCGACACCTCCGTCGCGAACGGCCAGGGACCGATCCGGGTGGTGCCCCATCCCAACGCCGCGGCGCCACCGGCAGGGTGCGGCACGCTGGACATGGCCACGTGGCAGCCCGGCCAGACCTTCTACGACCGAGCCGCCAACGTGCAGTTCACCGTCCGGGCCGCCGACGCCCACAACAGCACGGTGAACGCCATCAAGTGGTGACCACCAGGTGGCGACGGACGGCCGGCATGTGTCCACGCCGGCCGACGCGTCACCTCATCGTCCTGTCATCCGATGCCCGAGGACGATTCGCAGCCGAGAGCGGCGCGGCTGGCAACCGTGAAGGAGATGCTTCCGGTGTTCTCCCAGATGTTGTTGATGTTGGCGAACAGCCACCTCGTGGTCAGGCTGTGGTCGGCCGAGGAGAGGGTGGCCGTCCGTCCCTCCGTGCCCGGCCTGATCCGGAACCTCACCACGGTGTCCCCCAGTTTGCCCGGGGGTGTCTCCTGGGCGCTCAGCGTCGTGCCGGACAAGGTGCCCGGCCCGGTCACCGATTCCACATGGGCCACCGCCATGACGGAGGCCAGGTTGACCCGGTGGACGTGGTACTGGGCTCCGACGGGATTGCGGGTGGTGTCCGGGCGCCACCTGAACGTGAAGGTCGACCCCGGTGCGATCCGTCCGCCGAACGGGTTCGGTGACGACGACTCGTGAATCACGCCCTCGCCCAGCCGGGCGCCGAACACGTTCCGCCAGTAGAAGCGGGGGTCGAGCCGCGCGTTCCCCGGCTGGATGCATTCCGGGTCGCGCGCCGCCGTGGACTGCGCCGCCGCAGCGGGTTGTGCCGGTGCCGTGGCGGCGTGCGCGGGCAGTGACGCCGTCAGCAGCATCGCCGCGGCCGTCGCCCCGAGGACCCACGTGCTTCGTTCTCCCCGCCGCGGCCGCAGCACCGACAAGGCGGTGCCCCTGGTTCGGCCCGGCGGACTGTTTCCTGCTCCGTGCATTCTCCGGCCTTTCTCTTCCGCGTGACCCGTCGGTGGCTCCGGGGCGAGCCGCTGGAACCACCGACGGACCGGTTCGTCGCGGGTCAGTCCTCGTCGGGGTCGAGGACGCGGCCCTTGAGCTTGATCGGGTTGGCGGCGCCCACCTTGAGCTGGCCGTCGGTGTAGCGGCCCGGCGTCGCGCCGTCGACGGCGGTCACCTGGGCGCCGTAGCCGATGCACTCCTGGTTGGTGGACAGGTACGGGTTGTGGGTGAAGGTCAGGGTGCGACCCCCGTCACCGACGGTGCCCTGGGTGGTTTCCAGGTTGCCTTTCGCCTGCAGCGTGTTGACGTCGTGGTAGGCCCAGGACAGCCATCCGGTGAACACGAAGCCGGTGGGAGCCTTCAGGGTGAAGGTGATGTCTCCGGGGTTGACCGGGTCGGGCACGGTGCTGAGGATGCCGAAGCTCAGGTGGGCGGGGACTCCGCCCGGCGCGTCCTCGACGATGCCCTGCTGGAGGATGTAGAGCTTGTTCTCGGAACCTGGCTGGACGGGGGCCTGGGTCTGCGTGGCCATGCGTATCCCTTCTGTGGATGGGTGCGTCCGCGTGAGCGGATCCGCCGGTGGCGGGCTTGGGGACCGGGCCGGCTCACGGACCGTCGGGAGCGGGGACGGGCGTCATGAGCTAGACGGACGGCGCGGGATCGGTCGGTGCGTGGTCGGCCAGGAGCGGGCCGAGGACGGACAGGGCGCCGAGGACGATGTCCTCGTAGAGGTAGAAGCCGGCTTCCAGCGGCGGCAGGTCGGTGACGGTGTCGTCCGCTACGGGTTCCGGATCGGCGGCGTGACCCGCGTCGTCGTCGGGGGCGGCGTGCGGTCCGAGCAGGTCGGTGATGTCCTGCGCGGCACCCAGGAGGGTGCTGCGGGCGGTGGTGGCCAGCAGGCGCAGGGGGAGGTCGAAGGCGGCGGTCGCGCGCTGACCGGGAACCAGCTTCGTCACCGTCGGTACCGCTTCGGTGGCCGTGGCGGCGATCAGCTGCACGGGGAGCGTGCAGGCGGCGACGATCCGCTCGGTGGGCATCAGGGGCGGGGGGTCACCGTCCACCATGAGGTCCTCCCACTCCATCAGGTCGAACAGGAACTGGCCGCCCTTGTACAGGGGCCAGGGCCGTACGGTGTCGAGCAGGAGGCGGGCGCGTTCGGGGGCGTCGCGGCGCAGTGCCACGCCGTGTCTGGCCAGGGTGCACAGGCATTGGCGCAGGCTGCTGTTGACGTGGCCGAGGAGGGCGAAGGCCCGGTGGTCGGTGGGGGTCAGCGGGCCGGCGGCGGTGGGCTCGGCCGGCGGGGGCGGGGTGGTGGTCACAGGGGCCTCGAGGTGACGTAGTGGGCGATCTGCCGCAGGACGGCTTTGCCTTCGTTCTCGGGGATGAACCGGAGGTCTTCCTCGAAGCGGGCGATGCCTTCGGCGGCGAGCCGGTCGGCGAGGTCGGTGGCGTACTCGATGGAGCCGTGCCGGCGCATGGCGGCGAGGAGTTCCTCGGCGTGCTGCTGGGTCTTGTCGGTACGGCGCTGCCGCAGGACGTCGAAGAGGCGGGGGCGCTCGTGGGCGTACGCGGTGCGGAAGAGGTGGATCAACATCACCGTCCGCTTGCCTTCGAGCAGGTCGCCGAGAGGTTCCTTGCCGTAGAGGGCCTCCTCGCCGACCAGGTTCAGGATGTCGTCCTGGATCTGGAAGGCGATGCCGATCAGGCGGAACGCCTCGTCGAACCGGCCGAGGACGGCGGGGTCGGTGACGCCGGCGCAGACGGCGCCGATGCGGCACGGGCTGATGCAGGTGTACCAGCCGGTCTTCTTGGTGCTCATCGTGAAGTAGGCGTCGTCGGTTTCGGGGACGACCTCGTGACGGATCCAGCCCAGCTCCATGGCCTGCCCCTCGATGGACTCCCGGCACATGTGCACCGCCTCGTGGATGAGGCCGAGGGTGCGGACCAGACCGAGGGTTTCGAGGTTGGACAGGACAGCGTCGACGGCGAGCAGGTTCAGCCCGTCGCCGACGTTGACGGCCAGGCCCAGGCCGTGTTCCTCGTGCATGGTCGGCAGACCGCGCCGGTGGGTGGACTCGTCGGCGATGTCGTCGTGGACGAGGAAGCCGTTGTGGAACAGTTCCAGCGCCGCGGCGGCGCGTACGGCGTCGTCGGGGCGCCCGCCGAAAGCGGCACAGGCGGCGATGGTCAAGGTGGGCCGCAGGCCCTTGCCCTGGCGAGCGGGGTAGGAGCGCATGAGGTCGTACAGCTCGGCACGCGGTTCGCGGTCCGGCAGCAGCCGTTCGATCTCCTCGTTGGTGCGGGCCCGGCACCGGAGCATGGTCTCCATCAGGTCCGCGTCCCGGACGGTGTCCTCCAGCGACCAGTCGGTGCTGGTGCGGCCGTCCCACAGCAGGCGCGGCGCGGTGACGGTGGTGTCACCGACCAGCGCGGGCGGCGCCGGCGCGTCCTCGGGCGAGCGTCGGGCGAGGAAGTCCAGGGCCGTCCAGTCGACCGGGTCGGCGGCCGGTACCCGGGCCGCGGGTGTCGCGCTGCCCCACAGCTGGGGGGCCTGTTCGCGGTACGCCCCCCACAGTTCCTGCATGCTGCGCAGGCCCGACGCGCGCTGGGACAGCAGGGTGAAGGCCCGCCAGACAGCGAGGGTGTCGTCGCGGGAGCCGCGGACATCGAGGCTGTCGGGCAGGACCTGGTCGGCGGGCGGGCGCTGGAGGTCGAACAGCAGGTTCATGGCCCGGTTGTCGAAGGCGACCTCGACATCGGGGTCCGGGCAGCGGTCCCGGTCCACCACGATACGGCTGTGCCGTGCGGTGAGTGTGGCGTGGCTGCCGTCGTTGAAGTGCAGGCCCAGCCGGATGCCGCGCAGGTGGCCGGCCGCGGCGGCGAGGATCGCCGGCGCCCGGTCGGACAGGGCGGCGACCGTCTCGTCCAGCAGCCGGGCCCCGGTGAACGCGGGGACGGTCTCAGTCATGGGCACCGCCGGCGAACTCCACGATGCCCCCGGTGTGGAAGCCGATACGGCGTCCGCCGACCCGGCCCTCCACCGTGCACGGGCCGAGGGTCTCGTGCACGCTGAACGGGTGCAGGCTGGTCTCGGAAGGGTTGACGATCCGGCCGGCCGTGTGCGAGCGGAAGTCGAGGACGAGACGGTCGTCACCGAGTCGTGCGGTGATCAGCAGTCGACCGGGCACCGCGGCCATCGGCGGGGTGCCCAGCAGGCCCGCCAACGGCGGCACCATCGCCACCCGGTCGCGGTCCAGGCTGCCGCTCACCGCCACCCGGAGATCGCGCCGCGGGAAGTGACGGATCATGCGCCCGTCGCGCCACAGCATCACCGACCCGTTGGCCGCGTCCGCGGGGTACGCGGGCTGGATCAGGGTGAAGACGACGGCCGAGGGCGGGGCCTGGTCGGCCGGGCCCGAGGGGTCGTTGACGAATCCGAACACCCAGCCGCCGAGTGTGGGCCAGGACCACCGGCCGCGTACCCGCTCGTGATAGCCGAGCAGGTCCGTCCGAGTCGCCGTACCGTCGCCGTGCCGCAGGGTCCCGGTACCCAGGACGCCGGGCTCCGACTGCCACCGCAGATGCTCGTCATCACCGAACGGCGCGCACTGCGAGGTGCACGGCCTGCTGGTCCGGGTCAGCCGTACGTCCGCCACCGGCGCAGCCGAGCGGGCGGCCACCCGGAACGCGCGGGGCTCTCCGTGCGGGTGCGGCAACCGGAAGGCCGACCACGGCAGTTCCGGCTGCTCGGCGTTGAACTGTGTCGCGCTCCAGCCGTGCCCCTCCCCGTAGAGGAGCAGGATCGCCATGTGCTGTCCCTCGGCCGCCGTGCCGGTTCCGCTGCGACGTCCGGTGGCCGGAGCGCCCGGATCCGCGAAGACCGAGCCGGTGGAGGAGCCCAGGACGGAGAGGTTCGCGATGAGTGCGTGTTGCCCACACCGTGACAGGAACGCGTAGTGCAGCCACTTGCGGTCGAGCGGGTGGGCGAGCGGGGCGTACGGGAAGGGGCCCGGCGGACCGAACCTCGGGAGGGCGGGCGTGGACACATTTCGAACGCTAACTCAAAGTAGCCAATCATTTACAACTCGTGACGGTCGTGAGGGTGACCTGGGAGCACAGAAACGATTACCTCCGCATTCATGGTTTGAGAACGCAAAGAGCCGCCCATGGCGGATGGTCTGCCATGGGCGGCTTCGAATCTCGTGCGTACCCTCGTGAGTCCTCGTCAGTCCTCGTCAGTCCTCGTCGTCGTCTCCGAGCACGCTCGCCTTCAGGCGCACTTCCGGCTGGCCCGCGATCACCGCCCGCCCGTCGGTGTACCGGCCCGGCTCGGCGTCGTCCAGGGCGCGGATGCCGAGCGTGTAGACCAGGGCCGCCGCCGGATGGCCGGGGGTGTTCAGGCGGGGCTCGTCCGTGACGGCCAACGAGCGCCCGCCTTCCCCGACCGTCCCCGCCGGGCCCCCGCCAGGGAGCACCGTGCGATCCGCGCGGTAGTACGCGCAGGTCACCCGGCCGTCGAAGACGAAACCCGTCGGAGCGGTGAAACGGTGCTCCACCCGTCCCGGGGCCCAGGGGTCGCCGGAGGAGACCCGGACGTGGATCAACTCGCTCTGCCCGCGCTGGACCTCCAGGCCGACCTCCTGTCGGACCAGCAGCCGGGCGGGCTGCGCGGACGCGGTGCCGCCGTCACCGGCCGGCACGCTGTCCGCTTCCCGGTCCGGTTCCGGTGCCGGCGCCGGTGCCGGTGCCGGTGCCGGCTTCCGCTCCGGTTGCGGTTCGGGGGACCGCTCCCGCTCGGGTTCCCGGTCCGGCTCCGGTTCGGGCTTCTCGCCCCGTACCGGGTCCGTGTCCTCGGAGAGAGCGGTGGTGAGGGGCACGGCCGCGATCCGGTGGTGGAAGTTGTCCGCCACGAGCAGCTGCCCCGCCGGATCCACGGCGAGACCACACGGGTAACGCAGCGCGGTGTGGACGGCGGCATCGGGCGTGTCGACGGACGCGGTGGCCTCGCCGGCAGCCGGATCCGGCTGCCCCGCGATGATGCGGGCCGCTCCGTCGGCCAGCCGCCACACGCGGTGTCCGGTCTGGTCGGCGACGTAGACCGAGCCCTCGCCGTCGACCGCCACCGCGCACGGTGCACCCCAGTCGACCACCGTGGCGCCGGCGGCTCCGTCCGGCGGACCCGCCAGTACCCGGAGTTCCCCGCCCGAGCCGAGCAGCAGTACCCGCCGGCCCTCCGGGTCGGCGATGTACAGCCGGTCGGCCGCGTCGACCGCCAGGCCGGCGGGCAGGAACGCCTCGCCCGCATCGGCCGCACCGGAGCCGCCGGACCGCCCGGATGCCGCGACGACCGTGCTGATGACGCCGTTGCCGTCGATCCTGCGCACCCGGAGAGTGCCGGCTTCCCCGACGTACAGCCGGCCCGCCGCGTCGACAGCCACGGCGCACGGGGAGTCCAGCCGGGCGCGGTCGGCCGGCCCTCCGTCGCCGTCACCCTCGCCTTCACCGCGCGAGCCGTCTCCCACGGCGGTGGTGATGACACCCGAGGAGTCGATCCGGCGGATCCGGTGGTTCATCTCGTCGGCGACGAACACGGCTCCGTCCGGGGCGACCGCGAGCGCGGACGGGAAGCCGAGGCGGGCACCCACCGCGTCGGCGCCGTCGCCGGTGAACCCCCGCAGCCCGTCCCCGGCGATCGTCGCGAGGAGGCCGGTGCCGTCGATACGGCGGATCCGGTGGTTCGCGTGGTCGGCGACGAAGACCGCCCCGCCTCCCACGGCCACGTCCGCGGGGAAGGCCAACTGTCCGTCCGGCGCGGGCCCGCCGTCCCCGGAGCACCCGACCGTGCCGTTGCCCGCCACGGTGCCCGGCAGGCCACCTCCGTCCGGCGAATCCGGCGGACGCCGCAGCGCCGTAGCCCTGGCCGTCACGCCGCCACCACCCGGCAGGGGCGCGGCCGGGCCTCGACGACGCCCGCCACCTCACACCTCCGCAGCCTGGTCTCCCGCATCTACGTCCCCTTCCGCATCGTCGTTGGCGTTTCCCCTGCATACCGGTCGGAGGGGCACCGCAGGAGCAGCCACCGCGTCGGCCACTCGCACGAGGGAGGAGCCGGGCGAAACGGACGACGAGGAACTTCCTTACGAGTGGGAGGACCGGAGAACGCCAACGGCATCGACAGGGGCGCGGATTGAGGCGCTCCAGTCCGCCCCGTGCGCCGTATCACGCCTCAGCTGCACTCGAACAAGTGACGCAGAATCGATTCGTCGTTCCAAATGGGGGAATGCCGGCATACCGCCGGCGGGGGCGGGCTAACGATGGACCCGAATGAGGCTCCGATGCGTGCCGCGGCGCCCGCGCGAAACGCCCCGCCCGAAGCCACGGGCGGCGTCCGCGTTCCGCCTTCCGGACACAGCCATCACAACGTCCGCGATCGGTGCACCGCACGGCGTGCGGTGCCGAACTCCGGCCGCCTCCTGCGGGCCGGACGAACCGCACCAGGACGCCTCTCGTTCCGTCACACGCTTCGATCACAGCCCCAGGAGGACTCGGAGATGGCCACCGACGTGCAGACCAAGAAGGACGCCTACAAGCGGGGAGAGGATCAGGGGCGCGCCGACGCGCTCGCCGGAAAGCCCTACGCCGACCCGCCGCGCGACGGCACACGCGGCGAGCAGGACCATTACGCGAACGGCTACGACTGGGGATACGAGCAGGGCCGTACCCAGAGCGAGCACGGCCAGACCACGGACGGGCAGGGCCAGGACCAGAAGCTCGACCTCGTGGTCTGGCAGGAGGGCGGGGTCGAGGACGCTCCCGGGGGCCTCGGCACCACCATCAACGTCTGCGTCCGCACGCCGAACTGGAGCGAGACGGTCGACGCCGGCGAACGCGAGCACGTCTTCACGGCCCCCACCGGGTTCCGCTGGAACGGCACGGTGGGCGCCCAGTACAAGCGCATCGACCAGACCACGGGCGGCAACCTGCCCCCCGTCCAGCCCAAGGTCAGCGCCGACGGACGCACGCTCACCTTCACCTACCACGTGCACCTGAACACGAACGGCCAGGACAAGGACTGCATCGTCTACACCTGCGGCCTCGAAGCGGTCGACGGGGCCAAGCCCGGCCGCCACACCGACGGCGTCGCCCAGATCGGCACCGCGCCCCCGGCCAAGCTCAAGGCCGAGGTCATCGAGGACGAGGACTGAGAGAGCAGGAGCCAGACACCATGACCACCGTCGTCACCTCAGGCGTCTTCTCGTCCACCAACCCCGCCATCTCACCGGTCAACGGCGTGGGCACCGACTACATCCAGTGGGGCAGCGCCGGCAGCCAGAGCGGGTACCAGTTCCGCGGTGAGGCCGCGGATGTCCAGCTCGACGGCACCGAGTTCGTCATCGGCACCTTCATCCACCGCAACAAGCCCACGACGGTCAGCCCCAGCCAGTTCGACGTCCAGCTGACCATCAACGTCATGTTCGAGGACGGCAGCACGACCGACCTCGACTTCAGCTTCCACCACAACGAGACGCCCAACAGCACAGGTACCAGCCCGGCCGACGACGACCTGGTCGACCTGCAGACCTTCGTCCACCCCCGGCCCGTCACGATCGACGGCAAGCAGTATCGGGCGGTACTGAGCGGGTTCAAGCGCAACGGCCAGATCGTCCGGCAGTTCCGCAGCCCGGAGGACGGCATCAACTTCGCCGACGTGGTCTGCATGTTCACGCTCGACGAACCCGACGTGATCATTTCCGGACTGCGCTACCAGGGCACGAGCACCGGTCAGTCCGACGAGTACGTCGAGATCTTCAACAAGGGCGGTGCGCCCCAGGACCTGACCGGCTGGAAGGTGGAGGCCAAGCCCACCGAGCGCTCGTTCCCCTTCCCCTCCGGCACGGTCATCCAGCCCGGCCAGCGCTACCGCGTCTACACCAACGAGAACCACCCGGAGTACGGCGGCTTCTCCTTCAGCTCCTCCAGCGAGGTCTGGCGGGACCAGGGCGGCATCGCCCGCCTGGTCGCGGACGACGGCTTCGTCGTCGACCAGTCCCCCTACCTGGACAGGGGGTTCAACAAGACCAGCACTCCGTGAGCCGGAACCCGTCGGCCCTGCGACGACAGGTGAGGGGGAAGGACACCTCACCTGTCGTCGTCGATGCCGAGCTGGTGGATCGTCAGGACCTGGTGGGGGTGCTCGGTGCCCGTCACGGTGATGCGGTACTCGTCGACCAGGGTCAGTTCGCGGGGGCGATCTCGTCGACCAAGCCGCGGATGCGCTTCTCGATCTCGTCGCGGATCGGGCGGACCGCTGCGACACCCTGCCCCGCGGGGTCGGGGAGTTCCCAGTCGAGGTAGCGCTTCCCGGGGAAGACGGGGCAGGTGTCACCACACCCCATCGTGATGACGACGTCGGACGCCTGGACCGCTTCCACCGTGAGCACCTTGGGCACCTGGGCCGAGATGTCGATGCCCAGCTCTGCCATGGCTTCGACGACGGCCGGGTTCACGGTGTCGGCAGGGGCGGAGCCGGCGGAGCGCACCTCGACGCGGTCGCCTGCCAGATGGGTGAGGAAGGCAGCCGCCATCTGCGAACGCCCGGCGTTGTGGACGCAGACGAACAAGACAGACGGTCGCTCAGAGGGAGAGGGCATGGCGGATGTCTTTCCGGGCGGTGGGTCAGAGGCTCGCGGGGGCGGCGAGTTCGGGTTCGCCGGAGGCGGGGACCGGTGTGACCGGCGTCGGTGCGGGCTTTGCGAACAGGGCGGCCACCAGGCCCAGGCCGACCACGGCACCGGCGACTTGGGCCGCGATGAACGGGCCTAGCGAGGCGGGTGCGATGCCGGCGAAGGTGTCGGTGAAGGCGCGGCCGACGGTGACGGCGGGGTTGGCGAACGACGTGGACGACGTGAACCAGTACGCCGCGCCGATGTAGGACGCCACAGCCGCCGAAGCAAGGTGGGCGCGACCGGTGCGCCCGAGGCCGAAGATCAGCAGGACGAGACCAGCGGTGGCGACCAGCTCGCCGAGCCACAGATGGCCGGCGGAGCGGTCATGGCCGGACCACTGCACCAGGGGCTTGGCGAACATGGCGTCAGCCAGGACGGCGCCGCCGATCGCTCCGGCCGTCTGGGCGGGGATGTAGGCGGCCAGGTCTCGGATGGTCGGCCCGTCAGGGGTGCGCCGGCCGGTGAACCAGGCCGCGAGTGTGACGACCGGGTTGAAGTGCGCGCCGGACACCGGCCCGAGCAGCGTGATGAGCACGCCCAGCCCGAAGACGGTTGCCAGCGAGTTGGCGAGCAGCTGCACGCCGACGTCATGGGTCAGCTCCGTGGCCTGGATACCGGAGCCGACCACCACGGCGACCAGGGCGGCCGACCCCACGGCTTCGGCGAGGGCGCGACGCGCGAGTGGTGCGCTCACGCGGTCGTCTCAGCCTTCTGCGTGCTGGTGAGGAACGCGGCGAGTCGGTCCAGGGTGCCGGGCAGCACCCAGTAGTAGACCCAGGTGCCTCGGCGCTCGCAGTCGATCAGGCCGGCCTGCCGGAGCAGCTTGAGGTGATGCGAGATCGTCGGCTGGGACAGTTCGAAGGCCGGGGTCAGGTCGCACACGCAGACTTCGCCACCGGCCCGCGAAGCGATCAGCGACAGCAGGCGCAGGCGTACCGGGTCGCCCAGCGCCTTGAAGATCTTGGCCAGATCGGCCGCCTGGTCCTCGTCCAAGGGCGCGGTCACCAGCCCCGGGCAGCAGGCAGCGGACGGATCGTCCGGCCCGAGCACCACCAGTTCTTGCTTCGACATACTTCTATGTTGACGATTCTCGATCCAAGGTGCAAGCTCTGTATTGACAGATATCAATGCAAGCAGATGGGAGACACGTCATGTCCCGTGCCCAGCTCGCCCTGCGCGTCAGTGATCTGGAAGCGTCGATCACCTTCTACTCGAAGCTGTTCGGCACCGAACCGGCCAAGCGGCGCGAGGGCTACGCCAACTTCGCCATCACCGAGCCCCCGCTCAAGCTCGTACTCATCGAGGGCCGGCCCGGCGAGGACACCCGTCTGGACCACCTCGGCGTCGAAGTCGAGTCCACCGAGCAGGTCAATGCCGCCGCGACCCGGCTCAAGGACGCCGGTCTGGCGACCTTCGAGGAGAACAACACCTCCTGCTGCTACGCCCTCCAGGACAAGGTCTGGGTCCACGGCCCCGGCAAGGAGCCCTGGGAGGTCTACGTCGTGAAGGCCGACGCCGACACCCTCGGCAAGAGCGCCGACCCCACCGCCACCGGCGACGGCTGCTGCACCGGCCAGGCCCCCGAGGAGACCCCGGCAGCGGCCGGATGCGCCTGCGGCCAGTGATGCGACGGCGGTCACCATCCCTCGTCCAGGGGAGTCCGGCCACGACTCCCGCTGAACGGACGGACGGGCATGGACGCAGGCGCACCACCCGAGTGCTCCTGCCTCCATCCAGGTACCCGCCCTCACCCTGTGCCTGGGCCGACCGGGGCGGAGCCGTGATCGGCGGCGGCGCTGCTCATGTCCCCGCGGTCAGCACCAGCACGCGGCACGAGCCGGGCGGTACGGCCGTGAGGGTGCCGTCTCCGGCACTCCGCCACCCCCAGGACCTCAACGTCTCGGCGATCCCGTCGTTCCGGGCTTCCACCAACGTGACTCCGAGCGCGGCGCCGTCGTCGGCGAGCAGTCGCCGCTGCAGGCGCCGGGCGAGGTTCCAGGCGCGGTCCTGGTTCTCCCGGCGCACGCGGGGCGGGACGACGATCGCGGAGACGACGAAAAGCCGCCCGGGGGCGACGCGGCGGAGCAGGCCCTCCCGAACGTGTCCGCCGAAGTCCGCCCGCCACGGGCCGGCGCCGATCAGGGGAAAGCCGTAGGCACATCCGGTCAGGACCGTGGTCTCCGCGATCAGCAGCGAGAACCCCGGTCGTCGTGCGTCGGACGCGAGGTGTCGCAGGAAGTCGGCCCGCGCCTCGTTCCACGCCCAGGGGCCGCCGCCGGAGACCTCCGCGTACAGGTCGCCCAGTTCCTGCCGACGGTCCTCGACCTGGCCGCGGCTCAGCGGACGGAGGCGTTCTCCCTCGTGGGGTGAGGATCCCCGCTCCCGATTCGGCCGGCCCGGCGTGGGTGTCCCCGACCTGTCCGGCGCCGGCCGGGGTGCGGGGAGGTTCGAGGTCGTCGGGATCAGCACGTGCGCGCTCATGGGCCGAACCCTGCCCCGGGCGCGGTCCAGGGCCGACCCGGCGTCGTCGATCACCGAGAGCGGCACCGGCGCCGTAGCCGGTGCGCGGCATGCCCTCGATGTCTCCACCGTACTCCCGGCCGGGCCCACCACGACGGCAGCTGACGGCCGCGACAGCGCGTTCCGTGCGGCGCACGGTCTGCCGGGGGCGGTCACTGCTTCCGTGCCGGGGTCGGCTCGGCCGGCCACGGGTCCGGGCGGCTGGACCAGCGGTCGGCCGTGGCACCCACGTCCCTCCCTGCCCCGGCATACCTTTCAAGAGGGGGTGTCCGTGATGACGCGCCGCGACCCCGCACCGTCGACCGGCGTCGCCGGGCGCTGACCCGACTCGGCTTCACCTGCCACGACGCGCACCCGGTCGCGCCGAGCTGGGATGCGCGGGCGGACGACGGCACGCTCGGCTGGTGAAAGCTTTCGAGATCGACGCCAGGTGAGTCGTCGTCCGTGGGTTGGAACACCGATGGATGTGGCACCCGGCTGGTGGCGGGCCGGACACGCGAACGGCGTCCCGCGGGCCACGACGGTTCGGCAATGAGCCGCAACGCCCTACGAGACCGGTACGGCCCGCTGCCTCGGTTGTCGCCGCGAGACTGCCCGGCGACCACCGGGGTCCGCCCCGGGCCGTACCCGGCACCGCTGCACAGGTGCGACCGCGCACGGACGCACGCCTCCGTCGCCAGGAACCGCGCACCCCGCACTGCGCCACCGAAGTCGGGAAGCGTGCGTCCGCCCACGCCCACACGGGAGGGGGTGCGCGGCCGGCGCTGGCAGGTCATCTCATGTTCCGGGGTGGTGTAGAGGACTCGCTCCGGTCCTCGCCCCCGACGTAGTACCGGGGTCCGTAGAGCAACGAACCCCCAGGCTGCTCCAGGACCGCTTGCCTGAGGTGTTGTCATCCGGGCTGTGTGTGGGTCTGGGTGGGGCAGGCGGTTGGGCTGGTTGTTGTTGGGCGTGTGGGGACGGGGGTGAGGGGGGTGCAGACGGGGGTGGCGGCGCCGATGAGTTCTACCAGGCCGGTGCCGCCGGTGGGTGGGACGAGCTTGGACCAGTTGTTGGCCAGCCAGACGTTGCCGGACTGGTCGAGCTGGATGGCGGTGAGGTGCTGGATGGAGTTGCTGCGATAGCCGTGGGGCGGCGTCAGCAGGGAGCCGGTGGCGGAACCGGGCGGGCAGGCGCTGGTGTTGACGCCGCACAGGACCGAGACGGAGGGGGCGCCGAAGCCGGCGACCCAGACGCGGTCGGATCCGTCGACGGCCACGGACCAGGGCGCGATGGTCGTGGGCAGCTTGTAGACGCCTGCGACCTTTCCGCTCGGTCCGATCTCGGTGATCGAGTTGCTGACGAAGCTGGGCACCCAGACGTTGTTCCTCGAGTCGACGGCGAGCGCGAGGGGCCAGTCCAGTGACGCGTCCTTGATGGGGGAGAACGAGGTCGGCTTGAAGTCGGGGCCGATCACGGTGACGCTCCCGCCCACGTGGCCCTTGGGTACGCGGGTGTCCAGGACTTTCGCACCGTTGAGCCGTGCGTTGCTGACCCAGGCCCGGCCGTAGCCGTCGATCTGGAGGGAGAACGGATGGTCGAGGCCGCCGCCCGTGATGGTGATCGCCTTCGAGGGGTCCCCGTGGGGATAGACGATCACGCTTCCTTTGCCGCGATTGCCTTTGAGGCCGTAGAAGTTGGCGATCCAGACGTTGCCCTTCTGGTCGACCGCGGTGCCCTGGGGGTGGTTCAGGTCGCCGTTCTTGAATCCGGTGTCGGGCGACAGCGGTTTTCCGGCCGGCGAGTACTTCGACATGGCATTGCCGGCGTAGCTGGGCACCCATACGGCGCCGGCGTGGTCGATGGCGATGCCCCAGGCGCCGGCCTTCATGCCGCCGCCGCTGATGGGGCTGTTCAGGGTGGGGTTGCCCACCGGGTCCTGCACGGTGACGTAAGGGCTGGGGTTCCGCGTTCCGGGCAGCCAGTTGTTGGAGGCCCACACGTTGCCCTTGGCGTCTACGGCCATGCGGCCGGGGGCGTAGACCTGGGGCGCCGTGAAGTGCAGGGCCAGGACCCAGGCTTCGGGCGCCGCGGAGAGCGTGGGGGTGTAGGTGTGCGCCCGGCCGGCCAGGTCGTACAGCCTGCCGGTGGCCAGTCTCGGGTTGCGGGCGAGGTTGAGCACGGCCTGTGCCGTGTCACCGGGAGTGCTCCCGCGCTGCGGTGTCGCCAGGCGCAGCGCGTCCTGGCACCGCCCGGTGTCCGCTCCCGGCGCACAGAGGGAGACGAGGTTGGCCAGGGTGCCGAGTGTGGCCAGGGTGTCGTTCTTCGTGCCGTTGTTGTGGTCCGTGACGACCTTGCCGGGCTTGCCCGTGACCGGATCGGCGAGGTTGTAGGACGTGGCGGCGGCGTTCTCCAGGCCGGGGCTCGGTCCGCTGATGCCGCGCGGGCCGGCGAACTGGGCCAGCGCGTAGGTGGCGGCGACGGTGGTGAACTCGTTGACCGTCACAGCGGATTCGGAGCGCTGCTGCACACCGCCGCCGGGGCCGACTCCCACGACGGAGCGCAGACGCAACGACCGGTCACCGGACGGTACGGCTTCGACGTACTGCACCGAACCGGTGCGCCGGCCGGGCCGGATCAGGAACGTTCCGTGGGAGTCGGTGGTGGCGTGTCCCAGCACACGCGTGCCGTGCCGGTCTCCGGCGAAGAGCGTGACGTCGGCGTGGGCCAGCGGCTTGCCGGCGCTGGTGGCCGTGCCCCGCAACGGGGCCGGCGTCCCGTGCGGCGGGGTCGCGGGGAGCGCCGTCAGGGTCAGTGCCAGGGTGGCCGATGCGGCGAGAGCGGTGCCCGGCAGGTGTCGGCTGGGCCTGGTCTTCCCAACACCGCGCAGAGCGCGCCGTGCTGGTCTACGGGGGTGCATGGCCGGGGGAAACAAGGTGGGGGCCTTTCCTCGTGTCGGCTCGTCGCTGAACGTGCGCTCGCGGGAGGGGACCGACCCGTCGACCGGATGTCACGATGTCCCGGAAAGACCGCTCACGACAGCGGCCGCGTCACGGTCGTGATCGGAGCGCCACGGTTCCGCGCGACCGGTTCTAGCCGTTGCCGCTGTTCGGATCGCGCAGCGTGAACCATCCGATCCGGCGGTTGCCCAGCCAGATCAGACCCAGGTACAGGTGCGGGTCGACCTGACGCAGCTCATCGCGCACGCTCCCGCACACCAGTGACGTGTGGGAGTAGTCGATGACGATGCACTCCCGGTCGTCCAGACGGCTGGGGCCCGGCCCGACCATGGCGACGATGGACAGCACGTCCAGCGGGGAGAGCCGGTTGCTGAGGTAACCGTCGGGGCTGAAGACCTTGCCCCGCCACCAGAACAGATGCACCAGGCGGGCGAGCACCCGTGCCCCCGAACGCCCCGCCCCCGGCAGGATGGCCAGCCCCTCCATCGGGCCTTTGGGGATCTCACCCGCCGGAATCTTGCGAAACAACTCCTCAAGCTGCTCGTTGTCGGTCCTGAGCAACTCGGTGTCGGTAGGCATCGCGAACCTCCTTCTGGCCGTCGCCCATGCTCCGCCTCCACCATTCCGGGACACGGTCCGACAGGGAGGCGGGAATGCCGTTTGCACAGGCCCAGGGGGTCCGCGCTGTCCCCTCACGGCCCGGCAACCGCCCCGGCCACGAACTGGTTCGGCAGCAGCCGGTCCTTCAGCCGTCCCCGTTACCGTTTCCATGGGCGCAAGCACTCAGCGCGGGGAGCCCATGCAAGAAGGGGCGATTACACACGAAGGTGACCAGTCCAGCCCGGTGATCTTTTGTGGCTTTCCATCAGGCGCTTCCTCCATCGTGAACCCCGTCGACGCGGCTTGCCACCGCTGACGAGCGGCCGCGGTGTCGTGCGGGGCTCGGCTGAGACATGGTCCAGTCCAGTTCTGCGGGCCGTCTGTGGATGTCCTCGCCATCGGGCTCCGCGGTGCCGGTGAAGACCCGCGGTCGCCGGCATGCGGTCACCGGCACCTGTGGCCCCGGCACTTGGTGCGGGGCGTGGGTGCGCCGGGTGCGGGGGTGGCGGTCGTCCTCTTGTCGATCTTGCCTGGCCGCTTGTCGGGTGTCGCCGAGGGTGAGGGGGAGGGGGAGGGGGACGGAGCACCGGGCTGGTCGGTGCCGTGGCCGAGGGGGGCGGGTGCCGGGAAGGGGGCGATGGGCAGGGAGGCGAGGGCGTCGCGCATGTAGCGGGTCCAGATCTCGGTGGGGATGTCGCCGCCGAACACCTTCCGCAGGCCGCCGACGCCTGCCATGGACTGCAGCTCGGGGTGTTTCGGGTCCTCCCGGAAGAGGAGGACGGAGGTGGAGAGCTGCGGGGTGTAGCCGATGAACCAGGCCGAGCGGTAGTCGTCGGTGGTTCCCGTCTTGCCCGCGGCGGGCCGGCCGAGGGCCTGGGCCTTGGTGCCGGTACCCCGCTCCGTGACGCCGCGCAGTACGTCGGTCACGTTGTCGGCGACCGCCGTCGGCAGGGCGCGTACGGGGGCGGGGGCGGTGAAGCCCGGCAGCGTCGAGCCGTTGTGGGTCACCTTGGTCACCGAGTACGGACTGGCCTGCAGACCGGAGGCGGCGAAGGTGGCGTAGACGCCTGCCATACGGATGGCGCTCGGTGTCGAGGTGCCGATGTAGAAGCCGGCGCTGGGGGCGGCCAGGCTGCCGGGGCGCAGGCCCAGGGCCTGCGCCGTGTTCGCCACGTTCCGGTACCCGATGTCCTCTCCCAGTTGCACGTACGGCGTGTTGACGGACTGCTCCATCGCCTTGCGCAGGGAGATGTACCCCCAGCGCTGCGTGGTGTCGTTGCGCTGGTGGAGGAGGCCGGTGGGGTCCTTGTCGTCCGTGACGTAGTCGCCCTGCTGGTCCTTGATTTTGATGCCGTCGTCACCGTTGAACTTGCTGGCCGGGGTGATCGGTGCCGGGGGCTCGCCGGGTTGCAGTACGGCCCCGTGCCGGAGCGCGGCGGCGAGGACGACGGGTTTGAAGGTCGAGCCCACCGGGACGCCCGAGGTGTCGGCGTTGTCCGAGTAGTGGGCCCGGTCGAAGCCGGGACCGCCGTAGACGGCCAGGATCCTGCCGGTCCCGGGCTCCACCGAGGCGGCTCCGACCTGGACGTTCCGGTCGACGGGCCGGTGGGCGGGGTCGAGGCGGCGCTTGCGGACCGCCTCGACGGCGCGGGCCAGTTCCGTCGTCCTCTTCCTGTCGAAGGTGGTGTGGATCTGGTACCCGCCCCGGCTCAGGCTGCTGTCGGTGATGGTGCGGTCGTGCGTCTGGGCGTACGACCTGGCCAGTTGGACCAGGTAGCCGGTCTGGCCGGTGAGCCCCGAGCCGGGCGTCCACTTCCTGGGTGCCGGGAAGCCCGCGGCCGTGTACCGGGCGCGCTGCTGCGGGGTCAGTATGCCGGTCTTCACCATCCGGTCCAGCACCCAGGACCAGCGTGCCTCCGCCCGGCTCCTGGCCGTGGGGTCGGAGTCGGCGTACTGGAAGAGGCTCGGCTCGTTGACCGCGGCGGCGAGGAAGGCTCCCTGGCCGGCATCGAGCTTCTCCACCGGCAGGCCGTAGTACATGCGGGCGGCGGCCTGGACGCCGTTGGCCTGGCGGCCGAAGTAGCAGGTGTTCAGATAGCCCTGGAGGATCTCCTGCTTGCTCATGGATGCGCCGATCTTGGATGAGATCAGCAGTTCCTTGAACTTGCGGGAGAGGGTCTGGGACTGGTCGAGGTAGGTGTTCTTGACGAACTGCTGGGTGATCGTCGAGCCGGACTGGACGGAGTCGCCCCGGGCCATGTGGACGACGGCGCGCAGGATGCCCTGCGGGTCGACGCCCGGGTCGGTGTAGAAGGAGGCGTTCTCCGCGGCGATGAAGGCTCCCTGCACGTCCTTGGGTACCTGCGCCAGGCTGACGTTCTGGCGGTTGACGCTGCCGTCGGTCGCCAGGACCGTGCCGTCCGACCAGTAGTAGACGTTGTTCTGCAACAGCGTCGTGGGGTTCGGGTCGGGGATGGTGACCGTGGCGTAGGCGTAGCCGACGGCGGCTGTCGTGCCGCCGAGGAAGAGCAGGAGGAGTGCCAGCAGCTGGCGGATGGACGGCAGCCAGCGGCGCGGACCGGTCCGGCCCCGGCGCGGGTAGTCGATCCAACGTTTCTGCTGGGTCGCCCGCCTCCCTCGGCCGGAACGCTGCGGCGGTCGGCGCCGGTGTCCGCTCATGTCTTCGGATCCCTGTCCTCTCAGTACCACTGCGTGGTGTCGTGCGGGGCCGGCTGCTGAAGGGGGGCGGAACCCGCGGGCGCGCGCAGGCTGCCGTACCGCTCCATGCGCTGCCACCGCAGCCGGGCCCCCGAGACGGCGGTGAAGACGGACTGGATCACCACCAGGTACATCAGCTGCCGGTAGACGAACTGCTGGAGCGGCAGGCTCCACAGCGGGCCGGGCCGTTCCCCGTCCAGCCGGAACGCGTACAGGCCCATCAGGAGTTGCAGCAGCAGGAAGGCCAGCCACAGCCCGGTGATCCGCAGCGGGTCCAGGAAGAGCAGCCCGTAGAGGGCGAAGATGTCCACCACGGGTGCGAGCAGGGGCAGCAGCACCTGGAAGAGGAGCAGGTAGACGAGTCCCCTGCGGCCCAGTTTTCCGGCCGCACCGCGCTGCACCAGCGCGCCGCGATGCTTCCACATCGCCTGCAGGGTGCCGTAGCACCAGCGGTACCGCTGCCGCCACAGGGCGTTCAGCGACGCGGGGGCCTCGGTCCAGGCCACCGCGCCCTCCTCGTACACCACGCGCCAACCCGCGCGGCACAGCGCCATGGTGAGATCGGTGTCCTCGGCGAGGGTGACGTCGCTGACGCCGCCGAGGGCCAGCAGCGCCCGGCGGCGGAACGCGCCGACCGCCCCGGGCACGGTGGGCATGCATTCGGCGAGGTCGAACAGGCGGCGGTCGAGATTGAAGCCGACCACGTACTCGATGTGCTGCCAACGGCCCAGCAGCCCGCCGCGGTTGACGACCTTGGCGTTGCCCGAGACGGCGCCCACGCGGGCGTCGGCGAAGGGCTGCACGATCGTGCGGACCGTGTCGGGTTCGAAGACCGTGTCGCCGTCGACCATGACCACCAGGTCGAAGGTGGCCGCCGCGAGTCCGGCGTTGAGTGCCGCGGGCTTGCCCGAGTTCGACTGCCGGATCACCCGTACGGGCAGGTGGAGCGACTCCACGAGATCGGCGGTGCCGTCGGTCGAACCGTCGTCCACCACGATGATCTCCACCGGATGGTCCGAGGCGAGCAGCGAGCGTACGGCCGCCTCGATCCCGGCGCTCTCGTTGTACGCGGGGACGATGACGCTGACCGGTTCGGTCACCGGCGGGCCCCAGGACCGGCCCCGCCTCCTCGTCCGCAGTCTGCGGTGCCGGCGGGCCGCGATCAGCAGGACCGCCGCGCGCAGCGTGCTGATCGCCCCGGCCGCGTACATCAGTACGCCCAGCAGCGTTACGACCCAGTCGCCGGCCTGCAGCACGCTGACGAAGGCCATCCCCTGCAGACGGTCGGCCGGACCGGCCGGCTGGACGGGCTCGGCCATGCCGACCGCGGTACCGACCGTCGCAAACCGGAAGCCCTGTGCCTTGAGCCGTGGGACCAGGGCGCCCAGCGCGGCGACGGTCTGCGAGCGGTCACCGCCGCCGTCGTGCATCAGCACGATCTGCCCGGCGTGGCCGCGCGGTGTCGCACGGGCGAGGATGCGGTCCGTACCGGGACGCCGCCAGTCCTCGGCGTCCCGAGTGGACAGGACGGTGACATAGCCCGCCGCGTCGGCCTGCTCGAGGACGGACCAGTCGGAGTCGTCCAGTGCGGCGCTCCCGGACGAGTACGGCGGCCTGAGCAACGCGCTGGTGACCCCCGCGGTGCCGGCCAACGCCAGCTGCGTCTCGCGCAGCTCCAGGGCACGCTGCCACGGGGCGAGGTGGGACAGGTCGGGATGGGTGAAGGTGTGGATGCCGATCTGGTGGCCTTCGGCGACGATCCGGCGGACCAGCTCCGGGTGGGCCACGGCCTGTGTGCCGACGACGAAGAAGGTCGCGTGCACGTGGTTGCGGCGCAGCACGTCCAGGATGCGCGGCGTCCAGACGGGGTCGGGGCCGTCATCGAAGGTCAGTGCGAGAGTGCGGTCTTTCACCCGGGCGGTGTGCGGGGACGTGGCGGCGTTCGCGATCACGGGACCGCCGTGGGTCACCTCGCTGGGCACCGCCTCGCTCCGGCCTCGGGCGCCGGACACCGCGTCCGAGGTGATTCCGAACATGTGGTGGGTGTAGCCCTGCAGCAGGAGGGCCGACGACAGGGTCACCGCGAGCACGCTCAGCAGCAGCCAGTGGGTCCGGGGAGTGGTGGTGGTCCCGCGGGGGCGGCCATGGCGGCGAGCAGGAGGTTTGCGGCGGCGTTCGGACACGTCGGGAACCTGGTTCACTTCACGGGCTTGTGGGACGCGCCGACCGCGTGTCCGCGGGTGCCGTGGATGGCGGTCGGTGCCGGGGCGGGACTTCCGGCGGGCGCGACGGTGGTCGGGGACGAGGCCGCGGAGGCGGTGGGGGCGGCCGACCGGTCAGCGGGGCTGGTACCGGTGGTCCTCCGCGCCGCGGGGCCGGAGACCTTGTCCGCTGCGGTGGGGCTCGCGCTCACTGCGGAGTGTCCGGTGCCGGGCGAGGAGTCGGAGGCGGTCGCCCTCGGCGGGGCCGGGCCCGTGGAGTCCGCCCGCGGGACGAACGGAGAGCTGATGCTGGGACCGCCCAGCACCGTGCCGATCAGCACGGTGACGTAGACGCCCGCGGGGATCATCAGCAGCCGGGCGGCGCGGAGCACACGGCGCTGGCGCCGGCCCGAGGGATCGACGAAGACGGCCCGCACCGGCCCGCTCTCCCCTGTCCGCGTGCCTGGTCCGGGAGGGCCGGGTGTGTCCGGCTCCGGAAGCGGCACGGTGAGCACGTCCCCGTGGGGGGAGTCATACGGCAGGTCCCAGGGGGACGCGGCGGGACTCGACCCGGCCGCGTGGAGAGGCATACCGGGGCGGCGGGGATACGTGGCGTCGAGGGGGTCCGCGGCGAGGAGGGGGTCCGCGGAAATTCGGGGGCCGGGCGCCATGGCCGGGGTGTGGGCCGCGGGATGCGTCCACTCCGCGAAGTGCACCAGGTCTCCGGTCGGCGTGGCCGTGCCGGTCGTAGGGCCGCTGCCGTACTCGTGGCCGTAGGCATGCGCGTACCCGGCGCCGCCATACGGGTCCTCGCCGTACGTCTCGCCTCTTCCGTCCGTCCACTGCACGAGCCGTGTCCCCTGTCCTGGCCGACCGACGTGGTCGTCCCCATGGAAAGAGCGCTCGTGGCCGGAAGTGTTACACCTGAGCCTCGTGGGACCGGCGGGGCACGCGGGCGAGGGGCGGCTCCCCGTGCTCCGTGCCTCAGGCGGCCAACGCCTTCACCACGGCGTCCCCGGAGGCGGCCGTCTGTGCGTAGAACGCCCGCAGCTCCTGGTGTACCGCAGCGAACGCACCCCGTGTCTCGGGTTCCGCGGCCGGACCGCCGTGGCGTGACAGCAGCTCGTCACGGGCGCACGCCCACAGGGCGCAGAAGTCGGCCGTCGTCAGGAACTCGGCCACCCCCCGCGCCTGGGCCGCCGTCAGCACCAGGAACGGCGGCTTGTGGCGATCGGGCCGGAACAGGGGCCGGCCGCCGAGCACCACCTGGCTCCGGGGCCGGTCCCCGGCTCGCTGCGCGGGAGTACCGGCGTAGATGCGTTCCTGGTCGAGGTAGTGCTTGTCCAGCACCTCCTCCCGGTGCCGGAAGGCGTCCGCCTCGTCCCCGAACAGCCGCTCGAGCCAGGTCGCGCTGTTGCGCAGTGCCGGAGGCGGCACCGCCAGCAGGCGGAGATTCGTACTCATGCCAGAGGGAGCGCACGAGAAGGCCGAAGCATCACAGGTCCGACGGAACCGTTCCTCACCCGAGCGACCGCCGCCGGTCCGACCGGTTCGGGGGTGACCGGAATCCCGGGCAGTGGCCGGGATTCCGGTCACCCCGTCCCTCTCCGTGCCGTTCACGGGGGGAGTGGCGACGGCACGGAGAGAGATCCGGGGGTGGGTCACGGCGCCGACGGGCGGTCGCCTCGTGCGGTGCAACACCGCGACCCGTACCAGCCAGCGCACGGACGGCGTGAAACGTCACCCGGCCGGAACGCGTACCGGTCTCGGCGCCGACTACGTGAGGGATCACTGGTGCGCTGTGACACTTCTGTGAGGACGGACGCTGATCACCGTGGGGGCCGTCGCTGCGACCGAAGCGCGGCGGACAGCACGGACTCGCTGTGAATCAGGTACGAACGAGGACAGTCTTGGGCCAGGTACGGCAACCCCGGCGCGTACAGGCGTACGACGGGGAATTGGGCGCGGCCGTCGCGCGGGCCCAGGGCGGCGACGAGACGGCTTTCGCGGTCGCCTACCGGATCGTGCAGCCGGGTCTGCTCGGCTACCTGCGCGGGCTCGTCGGCGAGGACGCGGAGGACGTGGCCTCCGACGCCTGGCTGGAGATAGCCCGTGACCTCGGGCGTTTCCAGGGGGACGGGGCCGGGTTCCGCGGCTGGACCGCGACCATCGCCCGGCACCGGGCACTGGACCACGTGCGTCGCCAGCGCGTGCGTCCCCGGGCCGGCGGGACCGAACAGGACCTACTGCACCTGCCCAGCCCCCACGACACCCATGACCAGGTCCTGGAGTCCCTCTCCACCGAGCGGGCCCTGGAACTGGTCCGCGGGCTGCCGCAGGACCAGGCCGAGGCCGTGCTCCTGCGGGTCGTCATCGGCCTGGACGGTCCCGCCGCCGCACGCGTCCTCGGCAAACGCCCGGGAGCGGTACGTACTGCCGCCCACCGCGGCCTGAAACGCCTGGCCAGGCAGCTGGGCATCAGCGGTGAGTCGGGCGAGGGTGTGACGGATGTGGCCCCCAGAGCGCTGGGGGAGTCGAAATGAACGGCAACGGCGACATTGGGCGGGCGGAAAGGCATCAGACGCAGAACGCCGACCGAACCAGGACTGTCGGACAAGAACGGAATCGGACATGGGTGAACGGCTGAGCGGCAACGGGGTTCGGGGCCGCAGACGTGTGCACCCTGGCGACGACGCCGGGTCCGGACCGTGGGTCGCGCCTGACACCGCCCCCCTGGAAACGGTGCTGGCCTCCGTCATACGCGACGGCGGCCTCGACCCCGAGGCCGAGCAGCGAGCCCTGGCCGCCTTCCGGGACACCTACGCCGCGGGCGTACCCGCCGCGCCTACCCGGCGCCGGGACGACTGGCGTCCGGCCGCGCAACGGCGTGCCCGCCGGTCTGTCAACATGACGTTCGGCGCGGTCTTCGCCAGCCTCGCCCTGGGCGGAGTCGCGGTCGCGGCCATCGGTTCCGCCGGCTCGTCCACGGAGGATGACGGTGTCGGCCGGCCGAGCGCGCGCCCGTCGGCGGTGGCACCGGACCATCCCGGCGGAAGGGCTTCGTCAACGCCGTCCACCGGCCCCGGCGCGACGGACCGTCCGGCCCCCGCCCAGGACACCGAAGCCCACTGCCGCGCCTACGAACAGCTCGAGGACCGCGGCAAGGCGCTCGATGCGACTGCCTGGCGGCGACTCGTCGCAGCCGCCGGCGGGAAGGACAAGGTCACCGCGTACTGCTCGGAGCAACTGGCGCGGGCCACGGCCAAGCCGAGCAGGTCCGTCGGCGCGGACGAGTCCGGCAACGGCGGCGCGGTCGGCGGCAACGGCACGACGGGGAATGCCGGTGCCTCGGACAACGACAGATCCGGCAACGGCTCCGGTGGCACGGACAACGCGGGGGACGGCCAGGTGGGCGGCGGCGGAAGCGCGGGAGGCGACGGAAGCGGCCGGAGCAGCGGGAGCGGGAACGGCGGGAGCGGCGGAAGCGGCGGGAAACGCGAGTAGCTCCCGCTCCCTGGACCGCCGGGGCCGGGCGCCGTTCGCGGCCGGGGGCCCGTAGTGGCGTTCGCGGGACTGGGGAGAGCGGTGGGCCGAGGCAGTGGCCGGGGGTCCGTGTGGCGCCCGTCGCCTGATCCCGCCTGGGAAGAGTAAAGCCTTCCCGTACGGCCGCCTCAGTGAAGATGAGGGGGGTGGGGTCCACGGCCTGCAACACAGTCCCGAGGTGGCTCCCGGGGACCTTTGTGCCCACCCCCCTTGACCGCGGACCTCGAAGGTTCTCTGACCGGTCTCTCTCCACCAGGCAACCTAGCGGGCGGCACTGACAACGGTCCGGTGCCAGGAGGACACGAGGACTGACCGTGGGCTCCTCGGGCGGACCACCGGACAACGGCCCGGACGACCTCCTGGTCCTCGGCCAGCCGGTCGGCACCCCGGCGCAGCCCGTCCACCAGTCGATCACCCAGACGGTGGGCCCCGCGGGGGCACGGGCGTCTTCGGGTACGCGGACCTCGGCTACGGCTCCGCCGCGAACACCTGGGTCCTCCCCTTCCGCACCACGAACGGCCGCGTGCTCGGCCCCACCTGCCGGCTGGACACGAGCCTGGCCGACAAGGCGTTCCTGTGCCCGCCGGGCACCCCGACCGGGCCGGGAACCAGCCGGCCCGGCGGATCCGCGGCGGCTCGATGAGCCGCGGCTGTTCTCAGGCGGGTTCGGCGCGTACCACCGCGGCATAGGAGCCGAGGCCCATCAGGCGTGTGCCGGTGATCTCGCCGAGGGCCGTGTAGAGGGTGAGGATGCGACCGGACACGGGGTCGAAGGCGACGTCCCTGACCGTTCCGTGCTCGACGCCGTGCTCGGTCAGGACCCGGCTCCCGAGGATCCGGTGATGGGCGGGGACCCGGTCGTGCCCCTGCTCGGCCGTGACGCGGGAGCGGACGATCACGGCGTCCGAGCCCACCGTGTCCACGGCGGTCCATGCCAGCGCTTCGGCGCGGTCGGTCGCTCCGGACAGCCGTACCGCGGCCACCGTGGCGTTGTCCGCGTCGACGGTCAGGTCGGCCACCTTGCCCACGGTGGTCGCGTCGTCGGCTGTGACGACCGGCAGGCCGAAGGCCTGGGAGAAGAGCATCGCGGGTCCTCCTTCGTCGGCGGGGCGGCGCGGTCAGCGGTGCCGCATGTGAGTGAGGAAGGCTTCGACCTGGGCGGCGAAGCTGGGCAGGTCGTCGGCGACGAAGCGCTGTGCCTGCGCGGGCACGACGAGGGCCTGCCCGGAGACGGCCAGTGACTGGCCGCGCGGCACGAACACCCTGCGGTGCTGCGGGTCGAGGTTGTCGTTGGCGGCGACCTCGAAGCCGACCACCCGGCCGCTCGTCCCCGTCTCGATCACCACGTCCGCCACGGTGCCGATGTCGGTGCCCTCCTCGGTGAGGACCGGAGCGCCCAGGACCCGGCCGCGATCGGCTTCGCCGCGTCCGACGACGGCGTCCCGGTCCTCGAAGAGAGCCTGGCTGACGATCATCACCGCCGACGGCCCGACCGCGTGCACCCGGGAGAAGGGAAGGCTCTGTTTCAGCGGCCCGGCCAGCAGGCCGCGCCCGCTCAGGGTGAAACCGGTGATCCGGCCCGCCGGGCCGTCGAAGACGACGTCCTTGATCTGCGCCACCGCCTCCCCGCCGAGGGTCACCACCACGCGTCCGGACAGTTCGGAGGCGAGTACGAGGGAGTTCACCGATCGCCTCCCCGGCCGGCGCGCCCGCGGTTGACCGCGATCACCGTCCCCGACCGGCGTCGCGCCTGAACGAGGACCATCGCCCCGGCGAGCAATGCCACCGCCGCGACGAGGGCGACCAGCCAGACCCACCACATCGTCATCCACCTCCCTGCCGTCGGTCACCCGTCGTGACCGGAGATGCGCTCAGCGACCTCTCCGTGGTCTCCGGTTGCCCTCTGTACCGGCGGACACGCCTGTCTTTCCGGGCGCGATGCCGCGGCAACTCCCGTTCGACGAGGCGGAGGTGCGGCCGTGCTGCACCGGTGCCGGCCCGGTCCGCGGGAAGGCGGCCGGCGGTCAGCCGTAGAGCGAACGGGCCCCCGGGCTGTCGCCCCTGAAGCGCTGGCCCGCGGCGATCTCCTCGCCGACCACCGACCAGACGGTCTCGTCGTCCTGGAAGGGGAGCGGGTCGATGCCGCTCGTCTCCTGACGGATGCGCTCGGTCTCGCGCTCCAGGCGTTCGAAGTCGGCTTCCTCGTCGGCTTCGTCGCCGCTGAAGGTGAACTCCTCGAGCAGGCGCTGGAACCGGAGGGTGACCTGGACGAGGGAGGAGACGTCCGTGTGGAGTTCCCGTACGGTCCCCTCGTCGGCGTCGACGGCGTACACCGTGCCGGACCCGGGATCGAGGGCGAGGTGGGCGTTGAGCAGCCAGCCGATGACGGGCCACCCGCCGGCGTCCGCCGCGGCGGCCTCGAAGCCCTCGAAGTCCCCGAAGTCCTCGACGTCGACGACGTCCTGGACGAGGGGCAGCCGACCGGTGTCCTCGTCGGGCACACGCAGCCAGAGCGTCCCGGTGGGGACGCCGACGGTCTGCAGGAGGCGGGCGCCCCCGGTGTCCGCGACGGCGGGCGGGAAGGCGGTGGCGGGCAGGGTCGCGAGCCGGTCCTCGCCGAAGAGGGCGACGAGTTCGCTGCGGGTGACGTCGAAAAGCACGGCCGGGACTCCGGGTCTCAGGAGAGGTGGTACGTGACCACGGCGCGGGCGGGGACTCGCAAGAACAGCTCGGCGTGCCCGGAATCGCTCATGAAAGCCCCCTCGATCTGCTGTGCATGCGGCACGCGGAGCATATGCCGGTGATCAACCCAGGCCCCAGGGGCGGAGCTTGGCCGGGTTGCGTACGGCCCAGATGCGGGTGATCCGGTCGTCGTCGGCGACCTGGAAGGCGAACACCGTCTCGACCCGGCCCCCGGACTCGACCACCAGGCCCGGCAGCCCGTTGACCGTGCGTTCGAGGACCGTCCGGGGCGGCGCGAACCGGGCGATCCTCAGGTAGAGGTGGGCGATCCGTTCGGCGCCTTCGAGCGGCAGCAGGTGGGCGATGGCGCGGCCGCCGCCGTCGGAGACCGCGGTGGCGCCCGGGTCGAGCAGGGCGATCAGGGCGTCCATGTCCTGTGCCTCCCAGGCCGCCTTGAACCGCCGGACGACGCGCGCCTGCCGGACCGCGTCCGGGCTCGCCCCGGTCCGCTCGGCGGTGATGCGGCGGCGGGCCGAGGACGCCAGCTGCCGGCAGGCCGCCGGGCTGCGGCCGACGATCTCGGCCACCTCGGCGAAGGGGTAGCGGAAGACGTCGTGCAGCACGAACGCGACGCGTTCGGCCGGGGTCATCGACTCGAACACGACCAGGAAGGCCATGGTCACCGACTCGTCCAGGGTGATCCGGTCGGCCGGGTCGACGCCGGCGCCGCCCGCGGCCCCGGCGATCCACTCGGCCGGGTCGGGCAGCGGCTCCGGGATCCATTCACCGACGTACTGCTCCCGCCGGGCGCGCGCCGAGCCCAGCAGGTTCAGGCAGATGCGGCCGGCCACCCTGGTCAGCCAGGCGCCCGGGGACTCGATGGCCTCCTGCTCCGCCCGGGACATCGCGTACCAGCGGGTGTAGGTCTCCTGGACGACGTCCTCCGCGTCGGCCAGCGACCCGAGCAGCCGGTAGGCGAGATTGAGCAGCTGCCGCCGCTCGCTCATGATCGCGCTCAGGCCCGGGTCCGGCTGCTCGTCCGGCTGCCGCCGTGCCTGTTCCGACGGGGTGTTCATACGTCCTCCGGCTCCCTCGTTCTCGTTCCCTCCCCCTTACGACGGATCAGGGCGGCGGAATGTGAGGTCGGTGCTCGCCTCACATTCCGCGGGGCTGCGTTGTCGGACTGGTGAACAGGAGTACGCCATCCACAGGACGGGACGCCGAGCATGAACGACTTCCAGGAGATCGCCGACCGCGTCGAGATCGAGGCGCTGCGCACCGAGTTCACCGACGCGGTGATGATGCGCGACCGGGCCCGCCTCGCCGCGCTGTTCACCCCCGACGGTGTGCTGCGCATGCCCAACGTCCCGGTCGAGTTCACCGGACGGGAGGAGATCCGGACCGGAGGCGAACGCCTGCAGAGCCAGTGGGACTTCTTCGTGCAGAACAGCCACCCGGGCACGGTCCGGATCGACGGCGACACCGCCGCCGGGCGCACCTACATGCAGGAGATCGCCCGTCTGCTGGACGGCCGTTCGGGCCAGAACTTCGCCGTCTACCACGACACTTACCGCCGTACGGCCGAGGGATGGAGGTTCGCCGAGCGGGTCTACGAGGTGAGGTACGCCGACACCACCCCGCTGGCCGGTTCGGCACCCGGTCCCGACGCCCGGGCGCACGACGCGGGTGAGGCAGGGAGCGCCGGTGGTACGGACGCCTCGGCCACGCAGGTGGCCGGTGACTTCGCCGCGCCCGCGTCCGCCGACCGGCTGGACCGGACCGTCGCGGCGCTGCGGGCCAACGGCTTCACCGCCGAACTGCTCGACGACGCCGCGTCGGCCCGCGCCCGCGTCAGGGAACTGATCCCGGCGGGCGCGAGCGTGTTCACCGGGGCCAGCGAGACGCTTCGGCTCTCCGGGATCGCGGACGACATCGAGACGGACGACCGCTACGAGGCCGTCCGGCCGCGTGTGGTGACGATGGACCGCGCCACCGAGTCCGACCTGATCCGCCGGCTGGTGGCCACCCCCGACGTCTTCGTCGCCAGCGTCACGGCCGTCACCGAGACCGGCTCGCTCGTCATCGTCTCGGGCAGCGGCAGCCAGCTGCCCGCCTCCGCCGGCGGCGCCGGGAAGGCGATCTGGATCGTCGGGGCGCAGAAGGTGGTGCCCGACCTCGGCACCGCGCTGCGCCGGGTCGAGGAGCACGCCCTGCCGCTGGAATCCGCGCGCGCCCAGGTGGCCTACGGGCAGCCGAGCGCGGTCAACCGCCTGCTCGTCCTCAACGCCGAGCCGCAGCCCGGGCGGGGCACCGTCCTGCTGCTGCGCGAGGCCATCGGCTTCTGACATCGCGCGCGGTGGACAGGGGGAAGGACCAGGTCGGGGACCTGGGCCTTCCGCCGTGCGCGGTGAGGCGTGCCCGGACCGTCCGCCGGTGCCGGCGGAGTCAGGGGTGCCGCGCCGTCACCACTGGACGGCGTCGTCCATCGACTGCTGCCAGTAGGTGACCTTGAGCGAGTCGTCGACGTAGACGCCCTTCGCGGGCAGCGCGGGGTGCGCGCCCGTGCCGACGCTCTCGTTGCCGGAGCGGCCCTGGAAGTAGACGGTCAGGGAGTTCACGGTGTGGCCTTTCGAGCCGCTGCCGTCGGTGGCGGACAGGTTCACGGAGGCGTAGCCGGACTCGCCCGGCTCGAGCGTGACGACTGCCTGCGGCTTCGAGTCCTCGATGACCGGGGGCACCGACTGGGCCTCGCCGAAGCGGACGGCCGGGTAGCCGTACAGGTAGCAGGTCGCGCGACCGGTGTTGGTCACCGTGAGCAGCATGTGGTTCACCGGGCGGTTCAGGGGGGCCGCGACCGTCCTGGTGGTGGAGCCCTCGCAGGTGACCGGCTTGCCGGAGGGGACGCGCGCCTTCGCCGTGGACGTGGACGTGGGCGTGCCCGCGGCGGGGTGTGCGGTGCCGGTGGTGACCCCGGCCCGCGGCGCGGAGGAGCCGGTGCCGGCGGGGGAAGTGTCCGCAGAAGCGGTGGGGGACGCGGAGTTGGCGGTCGTGGTGGCCGCCGCCGGGGTGCCCGAGACATGGACGCCTGTGCCGTCCTGGCAGGCGGTCAGGGAGAGCGCGGCGAGAACGACGGTCGCGGCGGCGCCGGCGAGACGGGTGCGGGAGGTGCGGAGGCTGGACATGCGGCTTGCCCCTTCGGTGTTCGGGTGGCGGTGGTGATTGGATGACGGAAGCTTGTGAGGTGATCCGTCCCAACCGCCACGCACGGCGGGCAGTTGGGGACGCTGGAACACCGAAATGCGGTCTGACCAGGGGGAACGCGGTGGCCGCGGAACGCGCGGCTGGGACACGAGGGGACGGGGAACGGGTGTCGGGGACAACGGGGACCGGCGGAACGGAGGCGTTCGCCCGGCTGCTGCGGGAGCTCAAGGACCGCTCGGGACTCAGCTACGGGACGCTCGCCAAGCGGCTGCACATGAGCACGTCGACGCTGCACCGCTACTGCAACGGCACGGCGGTGCCCGTCGAGTACGCACCGGTGGAGCGCCTCGCGAGGGTCTGCCGGGCGACGCCGGAGGAGCTGGTGGAGCTGCACCGGCGCTGGATCCTGGCCGACGCGGCCCGGGGAAGCAGGGCGGACAGGGCCGCGGCGGCGGCTCCGGCTCAGGAGGCCGGTGGTGCCGCCGAGGCCGGCGGGACGCCCGCGACCGACGGCGGCCCCGGCTCGGCGGCATCAGCCGGGCGGGGCGGGGGCGGGACCGGTGAGCCGGTCGCCGTCGACGTACCGCCCGAGGTCGCGCCGCCGGGCGGTCCCCGTCCGCCCCGTCGTCGCCGTACCGTGCTGATCGCCTGTGCCGCGGCGGCCGCCGTGCTGGGCGCCGTGGTGCTCACCGTGCACCCGCACGGCGGCGGGTCCG
Source organism: Streptomyces sp. NPDC046881 (assembly GCF_040645015.1). Lineage (NCBI taxonomy): Bacteria > Bacillati > Actinomycetota > Actinomycetes > Kitasatosporales > Streptomycetaceae > Streptomyces > Streptomyces sp. NPDC046881. Next base: position 53,645 of record NZ_JBEYXJ010000016.1, read on the forward strand.
ACACCGGGGACCGGCGGGCGGCCGGTGCCACCGCCGCGATGACCGGTACGGCGGACTCCGGGAAGCCGTCCGCGCGGCCGTCCCCGAGCGCGAAGGGCCACGAGCCGTCCGCATCGGCCTCCGCCTCCCCCACCGGGTCCGGGGCCACCGGATCCGAAGGCGCCGGATCCGAGGGGGCCGGGTCCGGCAGGTCCCGGGGCGGCCGGCAGGGCGGGACCCGGCGCACCGACGGCAGCGCCTCCGGCGCCGTACCGCTCACCGTCGGCGTCCGTCCCTACGTCTACGACAGCCCGTGCAGCCAGCACTTCCTCGTCGACAGCGAACCCGGGCAGGTGGGCCCGCCGGCGAACGAGCAGGACGCCCCGCGCTGGGCCGCCGCGTACGGGGCGGTGTCCTCGGGCGACCAGCGGGTCGCCCTCACCGTCCAGGGGACCGGCGAGGACACCGTGGTGCTGGAGGCGCTGCACGTACGCGTCCTCACCAAGGGCGCGCCGCTCGCCTGGAACGACTACTCGATGGGCGTCGGCTGCGGCGGCGGTGTCGAGACGAAGTCGTTCGACGTCGACCTCGACAACGGCAGTCCCACGGTCACCGTCAAGAACGGCCAGCGCGGTTTCCCGTACAAGGTGAGCGAGTCAGACCCGGAGGTCTTCTACGTCACCGCCCACACCAAGGCGCACGACGTGCGATGGGACCTCACCCTGGACTGGTCCAGCGGCAACCGCCGCGGCACCCTCCACATCGACGGCGACGGCACCCCGTTCCGGACCAGCGCCGGCACGGGCCGCCCGGGCTACGACTACCCGCTGGGCGGCGGCGAGTGGATCGAACGCGACGGCTGACGGGCCGCGGGAGACCGCGGGGCCGGAGCCTTCCGCGGTCCGGTCAGGACACGCCGAGGAAGCGGAGGACGGCGAGGACCCGGCGGTGGTCCGCTTCCGCTCTCGGGAGGTCGAGCTTGGCGAGGATGCTGTTGATGTGTTTGGCCACCGCGCTCTCGCTGACCACGAGTTGTTCGGCTATGCCGGCGTTGGAGCGACCGCCCGCCATCAGTTCCAGGACCTCGCGTTCGCGGGGGGTGAGCCGGTCCAGGGGGTCGCTGTGGCGGCGTACCAGGAGCTGGGAGACCACTTGCGGGTCCAGGACGGTGCCGCCGGCCGCCACCCGGCGCAGGGCGTCGACGAACTCCTCGACGTCGGCGACCCGTTGCTTGAGCAGGTAGCCGATGCCCGAGGTGTGGGCGGACAGCAGATCGGCCGCGTACCGCTCCTCCACGTACTGCGAGAGCAGCAGGACCGCCGTCCGCGGAGACTGCCGCTTGATGACCAGCGCCGCCCGGACGCCCTCGTCCGTGAAACCGGGCGGCATGCGGACGTCCACCACCGCGATGTCCGGCCGGTGTTCCTCGACCGCCGACAGGAGCGTCTCGGCGTCACCGGCCTCGGCGACCACCTCGAACCCGGCCATCTCCAGGACCTTGACGACGCCGATCCGCAGCAGCACGGAATCCTCGGCGATCACGGCACGCACGGCAGCTCCACGGTCAGCACGGTCGGCCCCCCGACGGGGCTGTCGACCGACAGCGTGCCATCCACCGCGGCGACCCGTCTGGCCAGCCCCGCCAGCCCGGTGCCGCCGGCGGGATCGGCGCCGCCCACACCGTCGTCGCCGACGACGACCAGCAGCGTCGGCCCGAAACGCTCCACGGTGACCTCGGCCCTGGACGCCTCGGCGTGCTTCACCACGTTCGTCAGCGCTTCGGAGACGACGAAGTAGGCGACGGCCTCGATCGTGGGCGACGGCCGCGACGGCAGGTCCGCCTTCACCCGGACCGGGAGGGGGACCCTGGCCGCGACGCCCGAGATCGCGGCGTCGAGGCCGCGGTCCTCCAGCACGGCCGGGTGCAGCCCGCGCACCAGACCGCTCAGCTCCTCGATCGTCTCCTTCGCCTCCCGGTGCGCCTCGTCGATCACGCGGCGGGCGTCCTCGGGCAGGTCGCCGAGCGTCGCCCTGGCCAGCCCCAGGTTGACCGCCAGGGAGACCAGCCGCTGCTGGGCGCCGTCGTGCAGGTCCCGCTCGATGCGCCGCCGTTCGGCGTCCACGGCGGCCACCAGGCCCGCCCTGCTCTCGGTCAGGTCGTCGACCCGGCGTGCCAGCCGCTCCTCACGGCTGGGCCCGAGCAGGACGGTCGCGACGCGGGTGTCGAGCCGGGACAGGGCGCCGGACAGCCAGGCCGCCAGGTACAGCAGGGCTGTGCCCGCCGCGGTGACGTAAGCCGCCCAGGTGGTGTACCCGGGGTGGTCGACGCGCCAGTCGAGGGGTACCAGCCAGAGCCATCCGTAGACGGTGACGGCCGCGCCGGCCGCGGTCCACATCAGCAGGACGAGGGCCGCCGCGAGGGCCAGGAGCGGCCCGTCCAGCAGGTGGTACACCAACTGCCGCCGCCCCGCCGGGGTTTGGAGCCACGCGCGCGGCCCGGGACGCCGGCCCGGGTACGGCGAGGGGATGTCCACGCCGAGCCGGGTGCGGAAACGGCCGTGCTGCGCGGCGGTCAGCAGCGGCCCGGCCAGCGCGACGGCGGCCGACGGGGCGAGGACCGCGAGGAGGACGGCCCACATCGCGGCCGGCACGAAGAGCATCCAGGGCAGTGCCAGGACGAGCAGGACACCGAGCTGGATCAGGACGCCCGTGGCGAGAAACGCGACCGGGCGTCCGACTCCTCGGAACGGCCGCGTGATCGCGCGCGCCGGGCGGGCAGTCGTATGCATGGGAAGACGGTAGGCGCCGAGGTCAGCGGTGATCCATGGCGCAGGTGTCCGCTCCGGGGGTGCAGCTGGTGCCACCACGGAACGGGCAGCCGCGTTACTGACGGTGATCGCCGCGGGGCGGAGGCTGGAGGCCGTGAGGAAGAGCCGGGAACGCGAGGGGACCGATCCGATGAGCGCGCCGAGTGACCGCCGACCGCATGCCGCCGCGCACCGGCCGGCCGGCGGCGGGACGCGCCGCCGGTACGGGGTGGAACACGTCCTGGTCGGCTGCGGCCTGGCCCTGCTGCCCTGGCTGGTCGTGCTGGCCGGCGGCCTGCCCGGAGCCGCCGTCACCGGACACGAGCGGATCGTGTGGACCGGCCTGGACGCCCTGGAGGCCCTGGGTCTGGTCGGCACGGGGCTGCTGGCCCGGCGCGGCCACCGCCTGCACCCGCTCACGGCCACCGCCACCGCGACGCTGCTGGTGGCCGACGCCTGGTTCGACACCATGACGGCGGCCCCGGGCGCGGATCTGGTCTCCGCGGTGGCGATGGCGTTCGGCGCGGAACTTCCGCTGGCGGTGGTGTGCGTCGTCCTGGCGGCGAGGGGGACACGCGCGGCCGCCGGTGACGGCGGTGGTGCCGTGCGGACCGTCGCGGGAGGTCACCGCGGTGTGCGCGGAAACGCTCGACGGCAGTACTGCACCGCCGGGAACACCGCCGGGAACCCCTGGCTGTGACCGCGCCCGCCGCGGAGCGCCCCCGCGGCAGGGCAGGGCTGCGGCCCGGCGACGACTCGGGCCGCTCAGGCCGGTGTCACTGGTCGGAGTAGCTGAGATCGCCCACGGTCCACGCGCTGACGTCCTTGATCGCGACCCGGTACATGCCGCCCGTCTCCGGGATGCCGAGGCTGCCCTGGAGGATCCGGGCGAGGTGGAAGTGCAGATGCGTGGGCGGCTCGCCGCGGCCCGCCCCGCCGCCTCGGGGGCCACGGGCGAAGACGTCCGAGAACGGGCCGAGACGGTCCGAGTCCTTCAGGACCTCCGCCACCCGCTCCCGCCACACCGCCTCGGGGGCCAGCCGGCCGGTGATGACGGCACCGCCGACGACCACGGTCAGCGACATCTGATTGCTTCGCTCGGACTCCACCGCGGCGGAGATGGCGACGAGCAGCTCATCAGGGTTCGACATGACAGCAGAGCTTATGCGGCCCAGTCGGCACCCGGGCCACTGAGCGGTGATCACGGCAGGCTTCCTCCTCTGCCGGGAGAGGGAAATGTACTCTCATTGAGATAGATTTTCGTCCTGACGCGAGTACGCTCCGGCCTGTTCGAAGTGGCTGGGACGGCCGTCGTGGTGCACCAGCCGACCCAGGCGGGCCGCCGTGGCGCGGGGTACGAGCGTCCAGATGCCGTCGGCGCGGCGCAGTGCGGTGGAGTGCCACGGGGTGGTCCAGGCGTCCGGGGCGTCGAGGAGACGGATGCCGAACTTCGGGGCGCCGACGGGCTGCGGGTGGATGGACAGGCGTACGGCCCGGGGATGGTGCTCGGCGATCAGGGCTCCCCAGGCGCGGCTGCGCTGGATGACACCGTAGGCGCGCTGTCGGCAGGCGCGTTGGAGGGCGGAGCGGGTGCCGGTCCAGCCTGCGGTGTCCTCCACGAGGAAGCGGGTGATCCCGCGGTAGAGGGCGAGGGCGTGCTCGTCGGCGCGGATCTCGGCGCGCAGGGCGTCCACGGTGGGCGCGTAGCGGTGGTGCACGTGGGCGCGTTGCGTGTCGTGGTCGAGGTCGCCCAGGACGTCGCGCAGGTCGAAGAGGGACAGTCCGGTCAGGCCCTGCCGGGTCATGAGCAGGCGCAGTTCGTCGGCGTAGGCGTCGATGTGCACGTCGGGCACCTGGACGAGGTCGCCGAAGACGTGGCCGTCGGAACAGATGATCACCTGGGCGCCGGGCGGGTGGATGCGCTCGATCTCCGTGCACAGGGTGTGGAGGAACCTGAGGGACAGGCGTTCCCCCTGGTCGGGCAGGTGGCCGAGGACCTTGGCCGGGTTGGGTGACTTGCAGGGGAAACCGGGGAGCGTGAAGACGACGGGGGCGCCGTCCCGGACGAAGTCGGCGATGCGGCGCAGCTGGTGCGGGAACGCGTCCGGCGGGGCGGGGGCCCGGTCCGTCGTGCGGTGATACGGCAGCAGGACGTTCAGGATCGCGGCGCTGATGCGCGTGAGGCGCGTGTCCGACGCGGTCGTCAGCGGCATGGCGGATCTCCCAAGGACATGAGGACATGGCGGCACGAGGGCACGGCCGCGTGGCGGCACGGCGCGGCGGTAGGCGGGCGGGCGCCGTCGATTGAGTGCGGCGGGTCAGCCGCGGCCAGCCGGCGCCCGGGATTGGTCGCCGCGGGCCGGAGCCGACCGGGACCGGTCGCCGGACGGACCCGGCGGTGGTCCGGGACCGGCCGGCCGCGGGGCGGACCCGGCGGTGCGTCCGGGACCGGCCGACCGCAGGGCGGAGCCGAGGCATGCGGTCGAGCCGGAACGGACAACCACGCGCCGGAGCCGGCGGCCCACCCGAACCCGGCCCGCTCCAGAGCCGAACCGGAACAGGAGCCCGCCCGAACCCGATCCGCCCCAAACCGGAGCCCGAGCCCAAGCCGGCGGCCCACCCGGAGCCGGAGCGAGCCGCGTGCTCGGCGCCGGTCCGCCCCAGACCCGAACCGGAACAGGCAGCCCATCCGAACCCAGCCCGCCCCGAACCCGAACCGGCAGCCCACCCGAACTCGGCCCGCCCCGAACCCGAATCGGAACCGGCGGCCCGCCCGGAGGCGGAGCGAGCCGCGTGCTCGGCGCCGGTCCGCTCCCAGACCCGAACCCGAATCGGCAGCCCACCCGAACCCGGCCCGCGCCAAACCCGAACCGACGGCCCGCCCCGAACCCGAATCGGAACCGGCGGCCCGCCCGGAGGCGGAGCGAGCCGTGTGCTCGGAGCCGGTCGCCGCAGACGGGTCAGAGGCGGTGGTCGTAGGTGACGGGCAGGTGGTTGGTGCCGCGGCCCAGGACGGACGGGATCCACTCGATGGCCTCGTCGGCGATGGCCAGGCGCAGGCCGGGCAGCCGGGTGAGGAGCGTGCCCAGGGCGATCCGGAGTTCGGTGCGGGCGAGCGCGGCTCCGGGGCAGAAGTGGATGCCGTGGCCGAAGGCGAGGTGCGGGTTGGGGCTGCGGTCGAGGTCGAGGACGTCGGGGTCGGGGAAGCGGCGCGGATCACGGTTGGCGGCGCACAGACTGATGATCACGGAGTCGCCGGCCGGGACCTCGGTGCCGTACAGGTCGCTGTCCCGGTCGAAGAAGCGCCAGGTGGTGAGCTCGAACGCGCTGTCGTAGCGGAGGAGTTCCTCCACCGCCCGGGGCAGGAGGAGCGGGTCGGCGCGGAGGCGGTCCGTCTGGCCGGGGTGGCGGAACAGGGCGATCAGGGCCGTGGTGATCTGGTTCGTGACCGGCTCCTGGCCCGCCACCAGGAGCTGGAAGATCATCGAGTCGAGCTCCTCCTGGGACAGTTCGCGCCGGTCGCGGGCCGCGACGAGACGGCTGAGCAGGTCGTCCTCCGCGTGCGCGCGCTTGTGGTCGACGACGTCGGCGATGTAGTGCTGCAGGCCGTGCAGCCGGGCCTCGTACAGCGGGCGTCCCGGGTCGGTGGGGCCGACCGGCTGGACGACCTTGCCCCAGTCGCGGTCGAAGCGGGCCGCCGGCTCCGGGGGGAGGCCGATGACCTCGGCGAGGACCTGGAAGGGGAAGCGGGCGGCGAAGCCGGCGACGAGGTCGGCGGGGCCGCGCTCGGGCAGGGCGTCGACCAGCGCGTCGGCCAGTTCCTGGAAGCGGGGGCGGAGCTGTTCGATGCGGCACGGGGTGAAGGCGTCGTTGACGAGGCGCCGCATGCGGGTGTGCCGGGGCGGGTCCTGGTGGAGGAGGTGGACCTGGAGCTGGGAGTGCTGCGGCTCGGGCATGATCGAGGCGCGGGCGCGCCAGCGGTCGTTGCCGCGGTCGTGGTTCTTGCCCAGGCGGTCGTCGTTCAGCGCGGCGTGGGCGGCGTCGTAGCCGGTGACGAGCCAGGCGTGGACCCCGCTGGGGAAGAGGACGCGGTGCACCGGGCCGGCCTCGCGCATCCGCTCGTACAGAGGGTAGGGGTCGGCCTTGTAGGGGCAGCCCGTCAGCGGGACCGGGTCGGGCAGGGTGCCCGGACCGGTGGCGGGTATCGGTTCCTGGAGGGTCATGGGAAGGCTCCCTAGAGGGCGAGTTCGGGCTGGTGGTGGTCCAGCCACAGGGCGAGGTCCACGACCCGTTCGAGGCGCAGGCGGTGGCCCCACTCCAGCCGGTCGGGCGGGGTGTCGAGGCAGGGTTTGATGCGGGTCTCGTCGGCCAGGGCACGCACCTGCGCGGTGGCGAGGGCGTCGCGGGCCAGGTTCTGCAGGCCGCGGTTGTAGTCGGGGTGGTGGGTGGCCGGGTAGTGGTTCTTGGGGCGGTACAGGACCGAGTCGGGGGCGAGGCCGGTGCCGATGGCGCGCAGCAGGCTCTTCTCGCGGCCGTCGAAACTCTTCAGTGCCCAGGGCACGGTGAAGGCGTACTCGACGAGCCGGTGGTCGCAGTACGGGACGCGGACCTCCAGTCCGTGGGCCATGCTGAGGCGGTCCTTGCGGTGCAGGAGCTGGCGCAGCCAGCGGGTCAGGGACAGGTGCTGCATCTCGCGCTGCCGGTGCTCGACGGGCGTCTCGCCGTCGAGGTGCGGTACGGCGGCCAGGGCGGTGCGGTAGGTGTCGGCGCGGAACTCGCCGATGCGCAGGTCGAGTTCGGGGTTGAGGGGCATGGCCGCCTCGTCGCCCGTCACCAGCAGCCACGGGAAGGTGTCCGCGGCCAGTGCCTCGGGGTTGTGGAACCAGGGGTAGCCGCCGAAGACCTCGTCGGCGGCCTCGCCGGACAGGGCGACCGTGGAGTGCGCGCGGATCTCGCCGAACAGCAGGTACAGCGAGGTGTCCATGTCGCCCACGCCGATGGGCGAGTCGCGGGCCACGACGACGGCCCTGCGGTGCTCGGGGTCGAGCAGGGAGTGCGGGTCGAGGACGACGGTGCTGTGCTCGGTGCCGATGAAGGCGCCGGCTTCGGCGGCGTACGGGGTGTCGTGGCCGGTGCGCAGGACGTCGCCGGTGAACCGTTCCGCCTGGTCGCTGTAGTCGACGGCGTACGAGCGGAGCCTCGCCTGCGCGCCCTCCCGGCGGCGGAGTTCGTCGGCGAGCAGGGCGGTCAGCACGGTGGAGTCGAGGCCGCCGGACAGCAGGCTGCACAGCGGGACGTCGGCCTCCAGCCGGCTGCGGGCCGCCGTACCGACCAGGTCCCGGATCCGCTCCACCGTCGTGTCCCGGTCGTCGGTGTGGTCCCTGGCCTCCAGCTGCCAGTAACGGCGGTGGCGGATGCCGTCCCGGTCCACGATCAGCAGGGTTCCGGGCTCCGTCTCCCGTACGCCGGACCACACCGTCGGCCCGGTGTTGAACAGCAGGCTGTACGCCTCCCGCAGCCCGTCCGCGTCCACGCGGGGCCGTATCCGGGGGTGGGCGAACAGGGCCTTGGGCTCGGAGGCGAAGGCCAGGCCGCCGTCGACGGCCGCCCAGAACAGCGGCTTGACGCCGAGGCGGTCGCGGACCAGCAGCAGCCGCTGGGCGCGCTCGTCCCAGACGGCGAAGGCGAACATGCCGACGAGGTGGTCGGCGACGTCCTCGCCCCACTCCGCGTACGCCCGCAGCACCACCTCGGTGTCGCTGCGCGTGCGGAACACGTGGCCGCGGGCGCGCAGTTCGGTCCGCAGTTCGTGGTGGTTGTAGACCTCACCGCTGTAGCTGAGGACGAGGGCCGGCTCCTCGGGCCGGTCGGTCATCGGCTGCGTGCCGCCGTCGAGGTCGATCACGGCGAGGCGACGGTGGCCGAGCGCGACGTGCTCACCGAGCCACACGCCGCCGGCGTCGGGCCCGCGGGGTGCGAGGGCCGCGGTCATGGCCCCGATGACGGGGGACTGGGTGCGGGCGTCGTGGTGGAAGGACACCCAGCCGGTGATTCCGCACATACGGCTGACTCCTAGAGGAAGGACGGACGGCGACCGGGGAGCACGCGCAGGGGGACGGCCCGGCAGGCGGCGGACGTGTGCCGGGGGGCGGTCACGGACTCCGTGCCGGGGGCCTGAGGACGGGCGTCCGGGTGGAAGGACACCCAGCCGGTGATTGCGCACATACGGCTGACTCCTAGAGGAAGGACGGACGGCGACCGGGGAGCACGCGCAGGGGGACGGCCCGGCAGGCGGCGGACGTGTGCCGGGGGGCGGTCACGGACTCCGTGCCGGGGGCCTGAGGGCGGGCGTCCGGGTGGAAGGACACCCAGCCGGTGATTCCGCACATACGGCTGACTCCTAGAGGAAGGACGGACGGCGACCGGGGAGCGCGCGCAGGGGGAGCGCGCGGCAGGCGGCGGAGGCGTGCCGGGGGGTGGTCACGGACTCCGTGCCGGGGGCCTCGGTGCGAGTGTCGTGGTGGAAGGACACCCAGCCGGTGATTGCGCACATACGGGTGGCTCCTGGGTCAGGGACGGGCGGCTCGGTGGCCGGGGAGGGCGAGCAGGGGGACGGCCAGGCAGGCGGCGGTGGCGGCCAGGGCCGGTCCCGCGCGTGGCGCGCCGGTCAGTCCCCAGGCCGCGGTGGCCAGGGCGGGGCCGAGGGTGAAGCCGAGGCTGCGGGCGAGCTGGACCGTGGAGCCGGCGGTGGCGAGGCGGTCCGGTGGCGCCGTGCCCATGACCAGGGCCTGGGTCGGGCCGCCGTTCAGGCCCATGCCGAGGCCGGCCAGGGCGAGCCGCCAGGCCACGTCCGGCGGTGACCAGGCGCCGTCCCACGGGACGAGCAGGAGCAGGCCGATGGCGGTGAGGGCGGCGCCGGCGACCGCCACGGGCCGGGCGCCGTACCGGTCGGCGAGGCGGCCGCCCGGCGGGCCGGCCAGGCCCATGGCGAGCGGGAAGGCGAGCACGGTGAGCCCGGTCGCCGTGGCGCTGACGCCGTCGTCGCGCTGGAGGCGCAGGGCGACGACGTAGTGCGCGGCGGCGAAGCCGGCCGCCAGGGCCAGCACCGCCCCGTGCGCCCGCAGCAGTCCCGGGACCCGCAGCACGCCGGTCACCGGACGTCCGCCGGGACCGCGCGCCCACCACCACAGTGGCGGCACGGCCGCGCACGCGAGCAGCAGCCACGCCGGACGGCCGGACGCCAGGGTCAGCGCCAGCAGCAGGGCCGCCACGCCGGCGGCCACCGGCAGCGCGTCCCCGGCCGACCGCCGGCCGGGCCGGCGCAGTCCGCCGTCCGGCGGCAGCGCGCGCCGGGTCACCACCAGGGCGAGCACACAGACGGGAACCTTGACGAGGAAGACGGAGTGCCAGCCCAGATGGTCCAGCAGCAGCCCGCCCACCGCCGGCCCGGTCACCGCGCCCAGGGGGCCCAGGGTCGCGGGCACGCTCATCGCCCGCGCCCGCTTCGGGGGCCGTACCGAGCGGATCGCGAGAACCGGCATCAGGACGAACAGCACCGCGCCGAACGCGCCCTGCGCGAGGCGGGCGGCGATCAGCCAGGCCATCCAGGGGGCGGCGGCCGCCAGCACGCTGCACAGTGCGAAACCGGCGGTCGCGGCGAGCACCGCGGAGCGCGTCCCCACCTCGTCGAGCCACCGCCCGGCGGGCAGCAGCAGGGCCACCACGGGGAGTTGGTAACCGAGGACGGCCCACTGCGCGGTCGCGGCGGAGACGTGCAGGCCGTCGGCGATGTCCGCGAGGGCGACGTTGACGATGTTCATGTCGAGCATCGCCACGAACGACAGCATGCCCGCCACCGCCACCAGCAGCCAGCGGTCCTCACCGGCGGCCGTGGGCCCGGGCTGGTGCCCACCGGGGCCGTGGTCCGTCATCCTTCCGCCCCGCACCGTCCGGGGTGAGCTGCCCAGGGGCGGCCTCGTCCCGTCTCGTCCGCCGGCGCCCGGTGGTCGACGGCGATCAGCGGATCGCCGGTGAGGGGATGGTCGGCGACGGCCGCCCGCACCCCGAACACCTCCGCCATCAGGGCCGGCGTGAGGACCTCGCGCGGCGGCCCGGAGGCGACGACCGATCCGGCGTGCAGCACGTGGAGGCGGTCGCAGACGGACGCGGCGGCGTTGAGGTCGTGCAGCGACACCAGGGTGGTACGGCGCCGGCCGCGCAGCAGGGCGAGCAGTTCCACCTGGTGGCGGATGTCGAGGTGGTTGGTCGGCTCGTCGAGGACCAGGACGTCGGCTTCCTGGGCGAAGGCCCGGGCCAGCAGGACGCGTTGGCGCTCTCCGCCGGACAGGTCCGTGAACCGGCGTTCCGCGTGGGTGTCCATGCCGACGTCGGCCAGGGCACGGGCGACGGTGTCCCGGTCGGCGGCGTCCTCCCCGGCGAAGGCACGCTTGTAGGGGGTGCGGCCCATGGCGACGACCTCGCGCACGGTCAGCTCGAAGTCGCTCCCCCGCTCCTGCGGCAGGGCCGCCACGTGCCGCGCCGACCGGGCCGCGCTCAGCTCGCGCAGATCGGTGCCGGCCAGCAGCACGCGCCCGGCGGTCGGTTTCAGGTGCCGGTAGACGGTGCGCAGGAGCGTGGACTTGCCGCTGCCGTTCGGGCCGACCAGACCGGTGATCTCGCCCTCGGCCGCGATCAGACGGGCGCCGGCGACGACGGTCCGGCCGGCGTAGGCGACGTGCAGGTCCTCGATGGCGATCCTCACCTGCCGCTCCCCAGCCGCCGGTCCAGCAGATACAGCAGGGCCGGGGCCCCGAGCAGCGAGGTGACCACGCCCACCGGCAGCTCCTGGGTGTCCAGGGCGGTACGGCAGACGATGTCCACGACGACCAGCAGCACCGCCCCGAACAGCGCGGAGACCGGCAGCAGGCGCCGGTGGTCGCCGCCGACGACCAGGCGGCAGACGTGCGGCACCATCAGGGCGACGAAGGCGATCGCGCCGGAGACGGCGACCAGGACACCGGTCAGCACGCTGGTGACGGTGAACAGTTCGCGGCGCAGCCGGGTGACGTCGACGCCGAGCCCGGCGGCCGTCTCGTCGCCCATCAGCAGGGCGTTCAGGCCCCGGGCGCGCGCCTGCAGCCAGAGCAGGGCGACGGGTACGGCGACGGCGGGTGCCGCGAGCAGCTGCCAGGTGGCCCCGCTCAGGCTGCCCATGAGCCAGAACAGCACACTGCGGGTCTGCTGCTCGTCCCCGGCCTGCACCACCAGGTAGCTGGTGAACCCGGACAGGAACTGGCCGATCGCCACCCCGGCGAGCACCAGCCGCAGCGGTGCGAAGCCCCCGCCGCGCCGGGCCACCGCCCACACCGCGGCGAAGGTGGCCAGGGCCCCGGCGAAGGCGGCGCCGGACAGGCCCAGGCCGAGCGCCCCGCCCGTGCCGGCGCCGAGCACGATCGCGGCCACCGCCCCGAGGGAGGCACCGTTGGAGACGCCCAGCAGGTAGGGGTCGGCGAGCGGGTTGCGCACCAGTGCCTGCACGGCCGTACCGACGACACCGAGTCCGGCGCCGACGAGGGCGGCGAGCAGGGCGCGGGGCACCCGCAGCTGCCAGACGATCAGGTCGTCGGTGCCGGGCCGCGGCTCCTGCCCGGACAGTCTCCTGCCGACCACGGCCCACACCTCGCCGGGCGGAATGGACGTCGAGCCCCAGGACACGGCCGCGGTCAGCGCGGCCAGCAGGGCAACGGCGAGTACGGCCGCCAGGGGACCGGCGCGCAGGCTGCCGCGCGTCCCGGAGTCCGCCGCCTTCCGGCGCACCAGGGTGAGGGCCACGGTCAGCCGGCCTTGCCGGGGTGGACGGCCGCGGCGATGGCCGCCACCGTGTCGGCGTTCCGCACGCCCGCGATGGTCGTCTGCTCGGAGCCGATCCGCAGGAGGTGGTCCTCCCGCACCGCGGTGAGACCCTTGGTGGCCGGGTTGGACCTCAGCCACCGTTCGGCCTCGTCGAACGCCTTCTTGTTCGCCGCCTCGCTGCCCCGGTCGCGGACCCCGAGCTGGATCCAGTCCGGGTTCTTGGCGATCACGTCCTCCCAGCCGGCCTGCCGGTAGTCGCCGTCGCAGTCGGCGAAGACGTTGCGGGCGCCGGCCAGGCTGATCACGGCGTTGGCGAGCTGGCGGTTGCAGGTGACGACGGGCTGCTTGGTGCCGGCGTCGTAGTCGAAGAAGAAGTACGTCGGCCGTTCGCTCTCCGGCGTGCCGCCGACCGCCTTGCGCACGGCCGTCACCTTCTGCCGCATCCCGGCGACCAGTTCCCTGGCCCGCGCGCTCGTGCCGGTGACGGCGCCGAGGGAGGTGATGTCGGCCTCGACCGCGGACAGGTCGGTCACCGGGGTCTTGCGCTGCGCCGCGCAGGCGGTGGACTTGAGGTAGACGTGCCGGATGCCTGCCGCCCGGAACTCCTCCGGCGTCGGGGCGTCCCCCATGCCGCCGCCGCCCATGCTCCCCATGGCGGCGAAGGTGTCGATGTAGAGGTCGGCACCGGAGCCGAGCAGCTTCTCCTTGGGGATGACGGTCCGGCCGAGCACCCTCACCTGCTGCGCCCGCGCGTCGAGCGGGCCGGGCAGGGTGCCCTTGCCGGGCGGGAAGCCGGTGCCGATCACCTTGTCGCCGGCGCCGAGGCGCAGCAGCAGCTCCAGGCTGGAGGCGTTGCTGGTGACGATCCGCTTCGGGGCGGCGGAGAAGGTGGTTCTGGCGCCCGTGCAGTCGGTCACGGAGACCGGGTAGGCGCCCTGGGCGGGTCTTCCGGCCTGCTGGGCGCTCCCGGTGTCCTTCTCCCCGCCGCCGCAGCCCGCCGTCAGCAGGCCGGCGAGCACGACGGCCGCCGCAGAGCCCCCCACACCAGAACGCATCGAACAACTCCCGGATCCACTCGGTACGCGGGCGAGCCTCCGTCACCCGGTCCAGAAGTCGGGGCCGAGGCGCCGTCGGTTCCCGGGCGTTCGCACCGCTTCGGTGCCGTGTGCCGGTGCCGGTGCCGGGGTGCGGCCGGCCGGCACCGGCACCCTGCCGGGTCGTCAGGCCGCCAGGGCGGCGGGGGCGTCGGCCGCGTCCAGCAGGGCCAGCAGGGTCGCGCGGGCCCGTGCGACGCGGGAGCGGACGGTGCCGATCGGGCAGTCGCTGACCTCGGCCGCCTCCGCGTAGGGCAGGCCGAGCAGCTGGGTGAGGACGAACGCCTCGCGGCGGTCGTCGGGCAGCGAGTCCAGCAGGTCCCGCAGGGCTATGCCGTCGTCGAAGCCGGGCAGGCCCTGCGGCTGGGCCAGTTCGACGGCCACCCGCCAGTCCGGGACGTCCGACAGACGGGGCCGGGCGGCGGCGTACCGGTAGCTGTCGATCACCGCGCGGCGGGCGATGGACAGCAGCCAGGCCCGGGCCGAGGAACGCCCCTCGAACCGGTGCAGGCTGCCGAGCGCCCGCAGGAACGTGTCCTGCGCCAGGTCGTCCACAGCCTGGGGATCGCCGCACAGATGGGCGACGTAGCGCTGGACGTCCCGGTGCAGGGCGCTCACGAACCGCTCCACCGCGCGCACGTCACCGCCTCGGGCGGCCAGCGCCCACGCGGTGATCGACGCGTCGAGCGCGGCCGTCGTGTCGCTGGTCGTGTCGTTGGTCGTTTCACTGCTCTCGGCACTGCTTGCGTCGCTTCGGACAGGCGAAGCGGGCAGGACGGAGGTCATCACTGGTGTCCTTCTCGGGTCGACCGTGATCCGGACCGTGGGCGCGCGTGCGCGCGCGGTCCGGTGAAGGGGGAGAGACGGCCCTACGGCGGCGAGGTGACGAAGCGTCCGCCCCGCCTGTGCGGTCGTACGGCCGTGGCCGGGGCGCGAACGGGCGGCCCCGGGGAACCAGCTGTCGTCAGGCGACAGCCGTCTCCGCGGGCGGACCCCGAGAAGTGATCGCGTGGACGAGGAGGAGCAGGCGCGGCGCCCGGTCCGAGCGGCGGCGCCGGATGCGGAGGCGCGGACGGTCCGGGACGGCGGGCAGGGCGAGCAGGAACCGCAGCGGCGCGGCCAGCCGTCCGGCCACCGCCCGCAGGATCCGGAAGGCGGCCTTCTCGCCGTACGCCAGCCACAGGCCGCACAGCACCGCGGCGAGCAGGTGGGCGGCGAGCATGCCGAACGACGAACCGCCGCCCATGGAATGGCCCAGCGGGTCCGCGTGGAGCATGTGGTGCACGCCCATGTGCCCCATGCCCATGTGTCCCGTGCCCATGGACCCCATGTCCATGGTCTGCATCGAGCCCATCCGCATCGAGCCCATGTCCATGGCGGCCATGGTGTCCACGGCGGCCGGACCGCCGGACGCCGACTGGGCGTAGGCGAACGCCTCGTGCAGCACGGTCTGGGCGGCGACCACCACCGTCACGACCAACGGCAGCCCGCGCTCCCGCCCCGCCAGGGACCAGCCCGCGGCACCGGTCCCGACCAGGCCGGCGGCCAGGGCCCAGGCGGGCACATCGCGCCCGGACATCAGGACGTGGCCCAGGGCGGCGAGCACGACGCATACGGCCGCGAACACCGCGGCCCGTATCGTGCGAGCACACCACCCTGCTGTCATGGCGCCTCATCCTCGCATCCGGGCCGCGGTCGTCGGGGACGGGTACGGAAATCGACCGGGTTCCGCACTCAGTCCCCGGGCTGTGATCCAGACCACCGCGTTCCGCTGGAACTCACCGGCATTCCCGCCCGACATGTGTGTTCAGGAGGCCCGATCGCCGGGGCGGGTCACCACCGCGAGCGTCCTGACCGGCGCGCTGTGCTCGAAGTGCAGCGTGAAGGTCACGAGGTCGCCCGCCCGCCAGCCCGCTCCGCGCAGGGTCACGTCCACGCCGTGCGGCGACATGACCAGTTCGCCGCCGGCGGGGACGGTGACCGCGTCCACGTCGGCCTTGTAGGCGGCTCCGCCGCCGGTGGTGCGGTGACGGCTGAGGGAGGTGCCGCCGCGTGTGCCGGTGGACGTCACCTCCACGAGCCGGTCGTCGGAACCGCCGAGGTTGGAGACGGTGAAGAACGCCGCGGTCTCCGTGCTGTCGCCGTACGGCAGGAGGACCCGCCCGGAGGAGACGGCGATCCGCGGCGGGCTGCCCGCCTTCCCGGCGCCGGTCCAGGTGGTCAGGCCGCCCAGGGCGAGGCTGCACGCGGCCACGGGCGCGAGTGCGGCGAGCAGGGTGTCGGCCAGCCGGCGGACCGACGGCCGCCAGGGGTGCTGTCCGGTCATCGGGCGGACCTCCCGGCGAGTGTGGGCCTCCCGGCGGATGCGGGCCTGCCGGCGGGTGTGGGCCGCCAGGCGCGCAGCCGCAGGCTGTTGCCGACCACCAGCAGCGAACTGGCCGACATGGCGGCCGCGGCGAGCATCGGGTCGAGCAGGCCGACCATGGCGAGCGGCACGGTGACGGCGTTGTAGCCGAACGCCCAGACGAGGTTGGCGCGGACGGTGCCCAGTGTGCGCCGGGCGAGCCGGACCGCGTCCGGAAGAGTCTCGATGTCGCCGCGGACCAGCGTCACGTCGGCCGCCGCGACGGCCGCGTCGGTACCGGTGCCCAGGGCGATGCCGAGGTCCGCGCAGGCCAGCGCGGCGGCGTCGTTCACGCCGTCCCCGACGACCGCGACCCTCAACCCCTGCTCCCGCAGGCGGCGGACGAGGGCGGCCTTGTCCTCCGGCGAGCAGCGGGCGTGCACCTCGTCGACGCCCAGGGCCGACGCGACGGCCCGCGCGGGCGCCTCCCGGTCACCGGTGGCGAGCACCGGCCGGACGCCGAGGCGCCGCAGCCGGTCCACGGCACGGTAGCTGCCGGGGCGCAGGACGTCCCCGACCTCGATCAGGGCCTCGGCCACGCCGTCGACACGGACCAGGACGGGGGTGCGGGCGGCGGCCTCGGCCACGGACAGGGCGTCGGCGAGGGCCGGGGGCAGCGCGCCGTCCGGTGCGAGGACCTCGACGAGCCGCCCCTCGACACGGCCCCGTACCCCCTGCCCCGGCACGGCGTCGAAGTCGGCCACCTCCGGCAGCGGTTCGTCCGGCAGCACCCGACGGGCGTACGCGGTGACGGCCCGGCCCAACGGGTGCTCCGAGCCCCGCTCGACCGCGCCGGCCAGCCGCAGCACCGCGTCCCCGCCCCGCCCGCCGGGTACAGCCGTGACCCGGGCCACGGTCATGCGGCCGGAGGTGAGCGTGCCGGTCTTGTCCAGGACGACGGCGTCGATGTGCCGCAGTCCCTCCAGCGCCTGCGGCCCGCTGACGAGCACGCCCAGCCGGGCACCCCGCCCGGTGGCGGCCATCAGCGCGGTCGGTGTCGCCAGGCCCAGCGCGCAGGGGCAGGCCACGACCAGGACCGCCACGCACGCGGTGACCGCGGCCTGTGGATCGGCTCCGGCACCGAGCCAGAACCCGAGTGCCGTGACGGCCAGCGTCAGCACGACGGGCACGAAGACGCCCGCCACCGCGTCGGCCAGCCGCTGTGCCCGCGCCTTGCCGGCCTGCGCGTCGGTCACCAGCCGGGTGATGCGGGCCAGTCGTGTGCCGGCGCCGACGGCCGTGGCCCGTACGAGCAGCAGTCCGCCGGAGTTGACGGCTCCGCCGACCACGGCGGCGCCGGGCCGCACCTCGACCGGCTCGCTCTCGCCGGTGACCAGGGACAGGTCCACCGCGGAGCTGCCCTCCACCACCTCGCCGTCGGTGGCGATCCGTTCCCCGGGGCGTACGACGAAGACCTGCCCGACGGCCAACAGCTCGGCCGGGACGCGCCGTTCGGAGCCGCCCTCCCGGACCGAGACCTCCTTGACGGCCAGCCGGGCGAGCGACCGCAGCGCCGCCCCGGTCCCGCTCCGGGCCCGTGCCTCCAGGAACCTGCCGGCCAGGACGAACAGCGGTACGCCGGCCACCGCTTCGAGGTAGAGGTGCGCGGCGCCGTCCGCGGCCGAGGGCACCAGGGTGAACGGCATGCGCATGCCCGGCCGGCCGGCACCGCCGAGGAACAGGGCGTACGCCGACCAGCAGAAGGAGGCCGTCACGCCCAGCGAGACCAGGGTATCCATGGTCGCCGTCGCGTGCCGCAGGCCGCGCAGGGCCCGGGTGTGGAACGGCCGGGCGCTCCAGACGGCGACCGGCGCGGCCAGCACGAAGCACAGCCACTGCCAGTTCCGGAACTGCAGGGCAGGCACCATCGACAGCACGAGCACCGGCAGCGCGAGCAGCGCCGTGACCAGGAGCCGGTCGCGTTCCGGCCGGCCGCCCGCGGCGTCCGCGTCCTCGTCCTCCTCCCGCTGCCGTGCGGGCGGATCGGGCAGTCCGGCCGGGTAGCCGGCCTGTTCGACGGCCGCGACGAGCTGCTCGGCCGCGATCTCCGCCGGATGGGTCACCCGGGCCCGCCCGGTGGCCAGATTGACGGTGGCCGTCACCCCGTCCAGCTTCCCGAGCTTCTTCTCGACCCGCCGCACGCAGGCCGCGCAGGTCATCCCGCCGACGGTCAGGTCGGTCGTCACCAGGGCCGCCACGGGCCGCACGCCCATCAGTGACTCCCCCCGTGCCGGTCCCCCATGTCGTCCATGCCTCCCGCGCCGCCGTCGCCCGCGCCGCCGCCCCGGCCGGTCCCGGTGCCGTGCATGCCGGGCGCCACGGGCCCGGCAGCGGCCCCGACGGCGTACGACCCCCCGAACACCAGGGCCAGCAGCAGGAGGAACCCGCAGAGGGCGGGCGGGGGCACCGGCCGAACCGCTCCCGCGCCAGTCCCGCCAGCGCCTCGCACTGCCCCTCGTCGGTGATGTCGGTCGCCCGGTACGCCG